>JAGVHJ010000122.1 GCA_020056645.1 Desulfobacterales bacterium | reverse complement strand
CTCTTCCGATCTCCGATCGTCTGAACGATTCCCACTCGCAACAGATCGAGAGCTTTTTCAAAGTTAAAGGCCCACCGTTTCGCAGTGGATGTGCGCTGACCGGCGATTATCCAGGCCAACTGCTGGCGGATAGACCAGTTTTCCGGATCACTTTTGAGGAACGCCTCAAAAACCTCTTCCTTCTTTTTTAAAGAAGGAAGGGCGGCCAGGGAGAGGATGTCAGGATCTTCGATTTTTTCCAGAATCAATGGCAAGGAAATGTCTAATTTATTCATAAATCGCCTGGAATCTTGTCCATGTAATGATCGCGCAACACCCATTGCAAAAGATCAGGATCTTGTCGCACCCACTCCCTGTGCAGCAACTGGCCTTTGATATATGAATCGTTGATCAATGCGTGCCAGGGCCTTTCGATACCTCCGGCCAACCGAATCCTGCTGTAAGAGTCAGAAACGCCTTGCAGGAAGGCCCGCTTTAAGACGTAGTCAAGGGTCAGCTTAATCGGCGAGACCACATGCCGTGCTTCGGCTGCTGGATCGTAAAGAGCCCGGTACCCCTTTTCTGTAAAACGACGGTAAAACCCCGTTTCACCATCGCCTCGAAACCTCACTTTGTCATCCGGCATGCCATCCGGATGAAAACCCTTAAAATCAATCACAATATCCCGCAAAATAAAGCAGTTTCCACCCGCAACTTGTTCAGATGCCACCGGACGGACTTCCGCCCCAAGATCCAATAACCCCCAACACCCCGAACACTTACCATCATAGATCACCCCCGCCCATTCCGGCAGGGAGTCGGGATTCACGCCTTCGGGCCACAGAGGAAGAATCCGTCCGACAACGGCCTGAGCCAGCCCCTCACGGATCTGCCGCACACCGGTAAGCCAGTCCGGGGAGAGCACCATATCATCATCCAGGTAGGCCAGGATCTCTCCTTGAGCTTCCAACGCCCCCCGGTTGCGTCCACGGTGAAGGCCGGCTTCCGGTTCAACAATATGGCGAAGGGACGCTGGAAAACGGGGCTGCAACCGGTTGCAGAGGTTCGCCGTCTCATGGTCCTGAGTCTGGGGATCGCCATTGTCAACGACCAGAATTTCCCATTGAAAATCCACGGGATTCTGCTGTCGCAGGCTTGTCAGCAGATCCGTTAACAAGTTGGCGCGGTGACGGGTGGGGATGATAACGCTCAACAGCATTTCAGAGCATCCTGTGCGATTCAATCCTTGACGAAGTGCTGGCGGGGCCATTGAAATAATATCAGAAAATCTCCTCTGGAACGACCGGACGATCGGGCTGCCATCGAACCGTCTCCCTCACCCGTGAAATCCCCCTGGGAAAAGCACGGATGGCCCGGCCTATCCTTCGTAAAGGGTTGTTTGCGCGTTGTCGCCAATTCTGCCA
This sequence comes from Desulfobacterales bacterium, assembly GCA_020056645.1. GTDB lineage: Bacteria > Desulfobacterota > Desulfobacteria > Desulfobacterales > JAHIVH01 > JAHIVH01. The sequence goes on along the minus strand of JAGVHJ010000122.1, from coordinate 5,293 downwards.
TATTTCCGTTTCCATACTCCGTTTGCGCGCCATCATTTCCTTGTCATCCCAGTCGGTCAGATTATAGATCACATCTTCAGGTTTTATTATGTAATAGCCACGTTCAATACGTTTGAGATAGTTCAGTTCATTGTCTATAAGGCCCCGCCTGACCAAATCATCGTATAGCCTTGAACCAGGGAGGGGTGTCGCCACGCTGCTCATAATATATTTTCCTGTGAAATCGGGCCGGGGCGGAGAATAGTTCGCCTGCTTGAACAGAGCGATGGATTGCCGAATGCTTTGCTCATCCTCTCCGGGATAACCAAAAATGAACTGGACCCATGGCAGTATCCCCACAGCTTGACAGTTCAGCATGAAGGCGAGATTTTGTTCTACGGTGGTCTTTTTGTTCATTGCGTCAAGGATTCTCTGACTGCCCGATTCGACTCCAGCCCCTAAGCTGTTGCAACCACAAGCCTTCATGTGCTTTAAAAGAGCGCGATCGACCAGATCGACCCGGACCTGGCATCCCCAGTTCAGTTTTAAGCGCGCCAGCATCTCGCAAAGCTCATAGCCTCTTTCGGAATTAGTGACCGCCAGTTCATCCGATAACTGCACTCCTCGAAGGCCATAGGTTTTTTTGAGATGGATCAGCTCCGCTTCGATGTGTTGAATGGATCGTTTTCTTGGCTGAGTCACGGTCTTGGAACAAAAATTACATTGAAAAGGACAACCTCGAGTCGTCGCAATGTTGACCCCTTTTCCCAGGCGTTTGAAATAAACCTCTTCGGGAAACAGATGATAAGGATGGAACTTCAGCTCATCCAGATCAAACGGCTCGGGTGGTTCATTGACGACGATCTCTTCGCCGTTTCGCCACACCACTCCACGAATATTCCACGACTCCCAGGGATTCGCAAAAACAGAGCCGATCGTTTGATCGGCCTCACCGACACAAGCGATGTCCGCCCGAGTGTATTTCAGGCAGAGCTCGGGATGGTGTGTGGGCAACGGGCCGCCCAGAGCCACAAAATTCTTTTGATCGATCTGTTTCAAAAGATCGACCAGCCAGACCGCATATCCGAATTGGGTTGAAAAAGCTGAAATACCGTAGAGCTTATAATCGGAAGATGCGATTCGGAGCCTTTCAGCCACCTGATGCTGGTCAAGTTGCAGACCATTGATATCGAGAATCGATACATGAAAACCGACCTCCTCCAGTTGATTGGCCAAGTATCCAACGCCCAGCGGAAATTCCCAGACAGCTCTCCCAGCATGGGGAGGAACGATCAGCATCACACGCTTTCTATTCATGAGGTTTTAATAGCCACAAAGGTGAAAAAAGCATAAAGAACTTGATTCTGCCAGTGAGTCATGGCCTCTTCAAGGTTCTCGAGAAAAATGACCCGCCCTTTCATGCCGGGGGGCAACCGATCATAAATGCGGCGTCCAAAGGATTCAGGACTGTAATGACGGGAAAATGGGACTTTCCATGGGTCGTCACGCCATAGAAGCATGGCTTCCGGCTCCACGGCGTGCTCAGAAAGCGTCAATTCCGGACAGGTCATCACAAAATGAATATCGTCAATATATAAAGGAGTCAAGGCGATCATCCCCCCCGAAGCAAGTAACCGGTCCGCCTCCCTGAACAATCGCACGTCCGCATCCCCCTCAAGGCATTCAAAAGCGCAATGAAGGGTTAAAGCATCGGCAAAGCCATCGGGTAAGCCTGTGTGTGTGGCATCGGCCCCGATATCGATGCCATGAACACCCTCCGGGAATCCAAGATCCAGCCGATAAGCGTTGATTCCTTTCTCTCGCAAGATGACCGCCCAAGGAGAATTGGCGGCGGCGATATCGACCATCCTTTGACCGGGTTTTAGATCACACAGCGAAGCCGTTAAATAGTGTTCAAGGCATTTTTGAATCTGGGCGGTTCCGGATGATTTATAGTGCGCCCATAGTCCGGGATGCCGCTCAAGCCAGTCGGAAAATAGTTGTAAATCGATGCGACTATGATCCACAGGTACTCCGGCCTGCGCCAGCCTTTTCGCGCAATCAGCGTAAAAATCAAGGTTGCCGCGTGGATTCTTGGTATGATCGTATACCGATTGGAGGTTTTTTCCCCTATCAGTGGGCTTCAACTGCTTCCCTTCCCGTTTGCCCCCGGCTGAAGGCGGCAATGGGTCAAAGCACGGTCATAATTGCACCAGACCCCACAGGTGCAACCGGGACACAGCCGTTTTTCCATGACCTGAATCCTCTTTTGATAGGGGTCGCCCATCACTATTTCCAACAATGGCTGATCTTTTAAAGATCCAATCGGCTGAAGCACATTACACCCCGGAGACACACTCAAATCGGGGTAGACATATATCGTATCATGACCCAGAAGACAGGGAACCGCTGAGGTTCTCTCTCCGGTCAATAGTTGAGCCAATAGGGGCAGGTGGTGGTTTTTGAGCCCGATGGCGCGCCCATCCCGATCCAATTCCAATGCCAGCACCCCATCAACAGAAAGCGCCGCACTTTTGTCAATCGAGAGATACGCTTTGTCAATGCCTTTGAAGGCATGCTGGGTGTCATTAATCAGATTCGGATGCCAAACAGCTTCATTATCACGGGCCAATTGAATGACATCCGCGACCTGGTGAAGGTTAAGCGAGATCAGGTTCATGTTGATACTGATTCTAAGGCCCATATTCCGGGCCATTTCCAAACTCTTTATTGCATATTCAAATGCTGAAGGTACGCCTCGAATCCGGTCATGCACATGGCCAATGCCATCCACGGACAAATGCATGCCCGTCAATCCGGCCAGAACAAGTTGCTGAAAGCGTTCTTGCGTTAAATATAGTCCGTTGGTGGCGATTTCCACAGCGGTCATTCCCGAGGCCCTCGCCTCATGGATGAGCGCGTCAAGATCGGCATAAAGCAACGGCTCTCCTCCGGAAAAGCAGGCATATCGGACCCCAGCCATGCCAAGTTGGCTTAGGACATGCCTCCATTGAGTGACTGGCGCATCGGGTCTTCTCCGCCTCCGCCACACAGTGCAGGTCAAACATCGGCTGTTGCAGGAATCCGTCAAATAACATGTCACGGAAACCGGGGAGTGCTTTCCCATATCAATCCGCCCTCATTCATATTTTCATATCCAGCCATCGTGATGGAAATGAAACAATGGTCTGTTTTTATGTTGAACACTTATGAAGCAGCCGATCCAACGCACTGATCAACCGGATGCCTTGATCTCTGTTGATATGGCTATAATATCGATCAATCACGCTCCGCTGCTTATCGGCGATAAGTCGTCTAAAGGCGGGGTCGTCAAGCAGCCGCGTAAGCAGCGTGTCAAAATCTTCGGCTCTCCTTGCTACCAAAATATTGTTCTCAGGAGTCCAAAGAAAGTCCCCGACGCTTGGAAGACGCGAAGAGCGGTCATAAAAAAGCATGGGGACATTCATGACTATGGTTGTCAATCCGGCGTTTGAAATCCGTCCGAGCATCAGAGAAAGAGTCGCCATTGCTAAAAAATCTTCAACACGTTTATCTTCCACAATACGCAAATTCGACAATTTTTGCTCTTCAATTCGGGCGACCAGCCATTCTCGATACCCATAACTAGGATGGGGTTTAATGAGAAAATCGACATCCGGTCTCTTGGCTGCAAACGCAAAAATATTTCTCCATGAGTCTATATAATCTTCAACATCCATGGGGCAAAGGGCGAAATTGACATAGCGTTGATCTGGCAAGAATACCATTTTCCTCTCAAAAGGCTTTTGGCAAGGCAGGTCAACCATCACGGGGTCACCGACGACCTCCACCCTTTCGGAAGCATAGCCCAGCTTTTCTGTCATCAGTTCTTTGATCGTCTGCCCGGAGCAAAGCATTAAGTTTGAACGAAAATGAAAATAGTGGGGATAGTTGAGCATATTTCCATGGGGTGTTGTGACTGTTGTCACTCCCATCTCCATTGCGGTCCAAGCCAAAAGACGAAAAAGGAAATGGGAATGCTCATCCGTTAGTACTAAATCCGGCTGAAGATCTTCGATCATCGCCCGGTAGATTCTCCTCCATTTCAAGGCGGTCGGCAGCCAATGATTGAAAATATGATCGGCCTGGAAAGAGAGCCACGGGTTGTTCATTACAGACAACTCACCATCGTATACATGCCGACGTAATTGCCCGCGCAGATCTGAGAGATAACGAGAAAGCTCGCTCTGTTCCAAGGTATTTCCCGCAAAAGCCCAGTCCTGACAAGAGAGATAGGCAAGCCCACGCCCGTCTGGACCCGTGCGCGACGTGTTCACCATGAATTCGCTGGCCAAATTGACTGGTATCGTTTGATAACGGCCGGTTCTTTCGAGTTCCTCAAGAGAAGGTAAAAATCTGAGCAATCCCCAGCCGTTTGAAAACGCAATGGCGCGTTTGCGTCCGCCGGGACACGGAAGCTCATTCAGGTGAATTTTCCGTGGACAGTGGCGATCCTGATGATGAGTCGTTGAAGCAGGGGGGGGTGACGATGCCGGTATAGGCGCTGTCAGAACGTTACAGGAAATTTTCATTTGGGCGCATTGATGGACAAGGATGGCCGTGAACACATCGTGCTCATCTTTAAAAGCGGCGCCATCCACGCAGGGCCGATTGATCGGTCCGAAACAGACCACCTCCCTCGGAGTGAAACAGGCCAACAGACGCCGGCATAAAAGATCCGACGCCAATACCTGTTTGAAAAACATAAGGTTGTCAAGGGCGATCAGTTCAACCAGATCCAACCCATCAACGGTGAGCCAGGAACGAATGTGGTCGAGCCAATACCTTGACAGTTCGTAGGCCTTGTCATCAATCCCCAACACCTCATCGGGTCTTATCATGGAGGAAGCCAGCATCACCGGTTCACCCCTCCAAGCCATTTCAATAGCAGCCAAGGGAGATACCGCTACGACCACTCTATGATGCAAGCCATTATTCACACTTGGCGCATGCCTAACATGCGAGATGTCTGTTACAACTATCATTTGACCGACATGGCCGTTTTGGGTGTCGTGCATCTTCAATCAAACGCCTCTCTATGAGGAAAGATCAAAATTCCCTTTTTAGCCGTCTGTTTTCCAGCTCGGTAACTTTTTTGACAAATGGCATTAAAAAATTGGATCGTCTTTCATTTCCCTCACATAGCCGAATGAGGGGGAGAACCCATTCCGGAGCGTTAACATAGTAATACCATTGTTTTCTGACCGTGTTCACCTCGGCCTGACTGATCTGCGGCATATCCAGATAAGAAACACCGACATTGTATCTTGTCTCT
>JAGVHJ010000431.1 GCA_020056645.1 Desulfobacterales bacterium | reverse complement strand
TTTGCCAGTTCAGCAAAAAGCCAAGAAGCTCCCGAAAAAAATAGGGAACGAACAAAACGGGCTTTTCGCCATCTTGATGAATCGCTGCTGAATAGTTACTCTTTTTTTCACCATGAAGAACCTGATACGGTGCACGACCTCTTTTCACTCGTATAACTTGATGTTCAAGTTTTTGTTAATTTCCCCCACTCCGGCGTTGGAAAAAAAATTGATCCTCGAAATACGCCGTCTATTCCTGCGGTCAATTTTTTTCCGCCTTGGATTTGAACAAATTTCCTAAAAACTTGAAGATCGAGTATAAGGTTCTCCATGGCCTCATTTATAAACAAACAGGCGGAAATTACCAGTTTTCTCCCAGCACCTCGAAATGGGCCTGGGGATGGGCGCACGCCGGGCAGAGATCCGGGGCCTGGTTTCCATCATGGACATAACCGCAGTTGCGGCACCGCCAGGTAATGGAGGCATCTTTCTTGAACACCTTGCCTTTTTCAACATTGGCCGCCAATTCCCGATAACGTTTCTCATGCTGTTTTTCGGCGATGGAGATCTTATCGAACACCATGCCAACGGCCTCGAATCCTTCTTTCCGGGCAATATTGGCGAATTCAGGATACATGTGACTCCACTCATGATGCTCGCCCGCCGCCGCAGCCGTGAGGTTTTCCAGCGTCGTTCCAACCACCCCCGCCGGAAACATAGCGGTAATTTCCACATCCCCGCCCTCCAGAAATTTGAAGAAGCGTTTGGCATGCTCTTTTTCCTGGTTGGCGGTCTCTTCAAAAATATCCGCGATCTGAACATACCCTTCTTTTCTGGCCGCACCCGCGAAATAGGTGTAGCGGTTTCTCGCCTGGGATTCGCCCGCGAATGCCGTTAAAAGATTTTTTTCTGTTTGTGTTCCCTTTAAACTGGCCATGGTCATTTCCTCCTTATGGTTTTGATGATGATTATCATGCGATCAAACGTGGTTTGATGCCAATGTCGCCCCTTGAGGCCCATCCGCTGGGGCCGCCTTATTTCACTTCCTGTTGAAAACTAGGAATTGATCCTACTTGTCAACAATTTTTTCACCCAATGCGTCCATCCGCTCCCGTTCACACCGAATCTCGCCTGCGACCAGCGCCTATAGTCTGAATTGACCGAGAAGATCCTTCAGATGGGCCGAAAGGGTCGCCAGGGCTTCCGCCTTTTCCACAACCGATGTGCTGATATCCGACATTTTCTCCACCGCGTCGTGAACCGAAGCGATATCCTTTGAAATGTGTTCGGCCATCCTGGAGCCCTGGCCAACCTCATCATTCACCGATGAAATACCGGCCGACGCCTTTCCGATACTATCCGTAATCGTCTGGGCCATGAGAGACTGGTTTTCAACCGCCGCTGCAATGGTCGTGACGATCTGATTCACCTTGTCCACAATCTTGGATATCTGGACTATTTCGCGGATGGCCTGGTCCGTTGTCTCCTGATTGGTCTCGATCCTAAGCTTTATCTGCTCGGTAGCCTCTGCGGTTTGCCTGGAAAGGGCCTTGATCTCATTTGCAACAACAGCGAATCCTTTTCCCGACTCGCCGGCCCTCGCCGCCTCAATGGTGGCGTTCAGGGCCAAGAGATTGGTCTGGGAGGAAATCTCTGTAATGAGCATGGTGACCTTGGTGATCTCCTGGGCCGATTCTCCAAGCTCCTCGATTTTCGAGCTGGCCAGCCCCACCTGCTCCACCGCCTTGCGGGTGATCTCGCTCGCGGTGTTCGCATTAGCGACAATCTGGGTGATGGCCTGATGCATGCTTCCCGTCGAATCCGCCACAAGGTCCGTGTGGTCCATGGTTTGTTTCATAGCGCCCACGATTCGCTGCATCGCCTCATCCATACCCCGGGCCGAACCGGTGACTTCCTGGGATTTCATTCCCACGGATTCGATACCGCTGATCATTTGCACAGATAGTTCCGTCAGATGTTTGGAAGAGTCGTCCAGAACTTCCGTTTTTTCGGTCACATCCCGTAAGGTCAGTTTCAATTTCTGAATGAACGCGGTAAAATTCTCCTCAAGATCATCCATCTGGTTATCGGACTGCCGCTCATTCGTCTCACGCTTCTCTTTCTGATAGGCGGTCGAGAACTCTCTCAGGATATCGTAAATATGGGCGCCGGTTTTCATGGCGTCTTTCATCAGGGTGAAACGATCGGAAAATGCAAAAGAGAGGAAAAAAACCATGAGGACGTTCCCGATCTGAAAGCCGTAGGTGGAGAGGAAATTGACCGGGAGAACGCCCAGAGACATGAGCGCATAGGCGCCTCCACCCAGGATGGCGGAAAGAATCCCTCCGGAAGCGCGAAAAGCAAGCCTTGTGGCGCGGTATTCGCCGACCCCAAAGGCCATTGCCATCAGGATGATCATGATAATAATGGTGAGAATCGACAGATAAATAGCAAGCCGCATGCTGACGGAATAGGGTCCGAAAAGAGAAAAGAGCACACAGGCGGAGAGAGAGATCCCGCTCAGATAGGTCATAAAGAAGACCATCCTGCTCTTCGCTATCCAGGCGCCGAACAACATCCTGACCGAAACCAGGCCGGTCATCATGGCAAGAGACAAAAGAACCGGAACGCAGTTATTGGCCCACCAGATCCAGTTGGGCCAGAGGTATTGAAACGCGAATCCATTCAGGGCGAACTGAACCATGCTGATGAATATAATGAACAACACCAGCACCAGGTAACCCACATCCCTTATTGATAGAAAAATAAGAAAATTATAAATGGACATGGCGATCATCATGCCGAAAAAGGCCCATAAAACCGGAAGGGTCATGTTGAGCTGCTTGATAAAGGCCCTCTGGGACCACAACATCGCTTTGAAATGGAGGCTGCTCTCGGTTCGGACCTGCATATAATAGGTCACCTCCCCCGGTGTGGGTGAAAGGGGGAACACAAAGTAGCGGTGAATGACCTCCCTCTCCTCGAAGGGGCGCTTGTCTCCCAGACTCTTTTTATCATAAGCGCCGGAAAGGTTTGGCACATAGAGATCCACATGATCCAGGAGCGGATAATCAAGCTCCATCATGATCGGCTCTTTCATCCCCTCCTCATAACGGACCTTGAACCGGAACCAGTATGCGGATTGGGTGAACCCAAAGGCAAGGGAGAGTTTGCCGCTCTTCCGCCACCCGGCCTCTTGATCCGCGACGATCCCTGCAATATCCCGCATCCCCGTGGGGTCTTCAAGGTACTCCATGGAAAGCCCAAGCGCTTTTTCGGAAAAACGGGCATCCACATAAACCGGTTCCAGAGACCCAACCGCCGCAACTGGCCTCATCATCATATAAAAAATGACGAGCGCCGGGAAAAAAAAGTGTTTTTTCAGGGATAAGAAAAATTTTTCTCTCAGGGTGGCCTCCTCATACAGATGGCGATTTCTTTTCTTTAATCAACTAATCAGCCGCGACAAACAGGAAACGCGTGGGAAACAAAAAAAGGAAGACGGACCAGGCCGCCTGGAAAAATTCTTCAAAAAGTACCTCAATTTTTTAGACAGATCAACAGGTTTTTCCAGACCAACGATGAATCATCAATGAATAGTCTCTCTCATCCCCCGTTTCACTTCGACTCATTTTTCTGGCGATCTCCCATCTTCAGAAGCGTATGCAGGTGATCATAGCAAAGCTGTTTGACATTATCCATTTCAACCGACTCCTGATCGATGAACCACTGTAAACCAGCGCCTTCGCATGCGCTTACAATGTAAAAGGCCAAATTCTCGATATCGGCTATGGTGACGGACACCTTCTCCGCCAAGCCCCGGATAAATTGGGCCACCTCTTTCCGGTACCAGGAAAATACCTGCTTTAAAATGTCATTGACCTCATGAACTCGCTGGCCGATCACCATCACCTCGTAAATGATAGTATAGAGGTCTCGATCCAGATAGAGGTTTGTAAAGAGGAACTCCACACCAACCCTCAGCTGCTCATCGGGTTTCAGATCTTGATAATCCTTCATGGACAACTCAAATGCCTGTTTGAATGTTTCATACAATTGTTTAACCAGCATCAAGACGATATCTTCTTTGGTGTCAAAGTAATGGTGTATCAGGCTGAATGGTAAACCGGCTTCAGTCGGGATATCCCGGATCTTGGTATGAACATATCCATGTTTAATGATGCAGCGATGAAGCCCCTGGAGATTTCATTGCGGCGAATCTCTCTTTTATTCTGATAAAACCGTTTCCGATCTGAATTCGTTTTCAAAATGGTCCCCCTTTCCCTGATGGAAGCGCGCGCCCCCTTGAGCGGGTCAATTGAACGGATGAAATATACAGATGTATTGTACAGATGTAAAACACAAGAGGTTTTATGTGTTATAATTAAATTGATCTCAAGTAAAGTTGTTCTTGTTGACAGGGTAATCGCATTTGGGACGCGCCGCCTTCGGCCCTGCCGGTGGCCAACCTTTTGAAAAGGTTGCCAAACATATCCAAATAAAGGTTCAATAAACACCATCTAAAAACCCCTTTGCCCCGCTTTTTAAAAGCGGGCCGCCAAGGCATTGATAATCAATTCAAGTTATGACTTAAATCACTCACCAAGCCCTATTCTACATGCGATTCACCTGTTCTTGTTGATCAGTGGATGGGGGCCACCCGAGAAGATAATTGCAACATAGAGGGTGGCGTCGGATACGATCAAACGTTATTTTGGTATCAAAGCCATAAACGTAATACTTACATAAATTCTAATTAAATAAATATGTTAAAGCATCAGAATTGACCCTGCCGGGGGCCAGATTTTAAAAATCTGGACAAATGGGGTTTGG
>JAGVHJ010000208.1 GCA_020056645.1 Desulfobacterales bacterium | reverse complement strand
TGAACTGGCGAAAACAAAGGCCTGAAGGCCTCAAACCGTTTGCCCGTTTTAACGCAAAAAGCCTTCGAAGCTCTCATCCGAAAAAAAGGTAATGTCACTGCACAAAAGGGCCTTTTTGCCACTAAAACAAGACAACGCTGAATAGTTATAGTTCCGGTCATATGATTTAATACCCGTTTTCGTCCTGTTATCCATTATTTATCAAAAGATATCAGTGTATTTATAGTATCAGTTCAATTGACCGGAACTATAGTGCCCGAACGAAAACCAAGATTTTTTTTCCAGTTCAAGGAAGGCGAAAATTTTAACCGCAGGAATACATAGACGTATTTCGAGGATTAAAATTTGAGCCTGACGCAGAAATCGGGAAAAAAGAGGGTTTTCGTTCAGGCACTAAATAAGTAGGAGAAGTGTGCGTTTAAATGAGGCGACGCCCCTTTCTAAAGGCAGCCCCGAAAAGGTGTTTATCAACCTATTTAAAAGGTTGACTCCCGGCAGGGCCGCTGGAGGCGAAAAAATATTCTGAACTGAAAATAACCAAAATAAAGTCAAATTGGGAATGGTGCTTTCCAAACCCCTAATCATATGAAATCTTATTTGGCCGTGACCGAGGTTTCGGGAGTGACCCTGTTCCGGCCATTGTTTTTGGAATAATAGAGGGATTGGTCCGCCCTCTGGAAAAAGGTGTCCGCTGACTCGCCGGGCCTGTAAATAGCCGCGCCCACCGACAGCGTGATGGTGCCCATGGAGGCGCCGGAGGCCTTGTTTTTCCAATTCATCGATTCGAGGAACTTCCGGATTTTTTCCCCCACAATGACAGCGCCTTCAAGGGGCGTTTCCGGCAAAATGACCACGAACTCCTCACCGCCATAACGAAATACCGAGTCCCTCCGCTTGGTGTAGTCCCGGATTGTGTTGGCGATGATTTTCAGCACGCTATCCCCCGCAAGATGGCCGAAATTATCGTTGATGGCCTTGAAATGGTCGATATCGATCATAAGAAGAGAGAGGGGTGTTTCCCTGTTGGCGGCGGTTTCAATCTCCTGAACCAGAACCTGTTCAAACCCCCGGCGGTTGGCGAGACCCGTCAAGGAGTCGGTCGTCGCTTCTTCCCGGGTTGTTTGTAATTTAATCTTGAGGATATCCAGTTCTTTCTGAACCTGATCCAGATTATTTTTAATGGTGCGGCTCGTTTTGACAAGAGCCCGCGTCTCCTGGGCGATAGCGTTGATGATCTTTGTAAACTGCTCATAGTCATTGGGGTTGGCAAGCCTGCTCGCATACCGCTCAAGGACCTCTCCGTGCTGATCAAAATCAACGCCGGAGTTTTTGACATGTTTGGACATGTCGTGAATGACTTTTCTCAACTCCTTCAGCATTTTTTCTGAAAGAGCAGCCATTTCGTCGGCGATGAACCGCTGATAGAGATATTTGTTCAATTCCACGGAAATGGGTTTGGCCTGAGTCAGGAACTCATCGATGGTTTTGGAGAGCATCTGATTTTTTCCGGCCACATATTCATACCAGACAGAATAGTTGACAGGGTCCACGGGAAGATTGTGCCGGGCCATGTGAACAAGGGCAAGCCTTAAAAATTCTCCTGCTTTATGAATGTTTTCCGAATAGTGCATAGATAGTGTTTCCCCTCCCTCTCTGGGACATGCCGGAAATGAAGACAATAGTGATTTGGGCCTTACACGGTTCATGAATGCTCGAAACCCCAGCCGTATTCTATCGTTACGATTGTTTCTATATTGTCGATTCCCGGATAAAAATCAACCTCAAAAGGCGAATTTTGAAGATTTTGGAGAAAAAAGTGTCCCATTTTACGACAGGCCACCTTTGTTGAGGCTTCTCTGTGGGGCCAGGGCTGATATTCATTGACACCGGTATCGCTTCAGATTATGGGGGAGAAGCGTTTTACTTGATCTTCAAGTTTTTAGGAAATTTGTTCAAACCTAAGGCGGAAAAAAAAATTGACCGCAGGAATACATGAGGTATTGCGAGGATCAAAATTTTTTTCCAACGCCGGAGTTGGGAAAATTAACAAAAACTTGAACATTGAGTTTTATCCATCACCAGGGAGGTTGTTTAAATGAATTGGGTTCAAGGGATTGTTGTCGCCGCCCTTTTTTTTGATTATTTCATGAATATGGCCGCGGACTATCTCAACCTCCGCTCCCTTCAGCAAAACGTGCCTGAGCTGTTCAAGGGGATCTATGACGATGAAAAGTATGCGCAATCCCAAAAATATCTCCTGGCGAACACACGCTTTGGCATGCTCTCAGCCTCGGTATCGCTTTTGGTTCTCTTAGGATTCTGGTTCGCCAAAGGATTTCCTTTGCTGGATGCCTGGGCGCGATCCTGGAACGGGGGCCCCGTCGTCACGGGCCTGATCTATTTTGGCGCTCTGTTTCTATTCAAAGGCGCGCTCTCTCTGCCCTTCACCATTTACCACACCTTTGTCATCGAAGAACGGTTCGGGTTCAATAAAACAACCCCAAAGACCTTTCTTCTTGACCTTTTAAAAGGCTTGATTCTCTCTGCGACCCTGGGCGCGATCCTCTTCACCACCCTGATCTGGTTTCTTGAATATACCGGCAAGAACGGCTGGTGGTATTGCTGGATCACCCTGACCCTCTTCATGCTGATCTTCCAGTATGTTGTTCCCACCTGGATCATGCCGCTTTTCAACCGGTTCACGCCCCTCGAAGAGGGAGAATTGAAAAGGGCCATCATGGATTACGCTAAAAAGATTCAATTCTCCCTGGATCAGGTCTTCGTCATGGACGGTTCCAAACGCTCCACCAAATCCAACGCTTTTTTTTCCGGCTTTGGAAAGAACAAGCGGATCGTTTTGTTCGATACATTGATCGAAAAACATTCAACCGATGAGCTGGTGTCGGTGCTTGCCCATGAAATGGGCCATTACAAGAAAAAACATATCCTGAAAATGATGATTATCTCCATTCTCTACTCAGGGCTCATTCT
>JAGVHJ010000030.1 GCA_020056645.1 Desulfobacterales bacterium | reverse complement strand
GCGGAAAAAAATTTTGACCGCAGGAATACATGAGGTATTTCGAGGATCAAAATTTTTTCCCAACGCCGGAGTTGGGAAAATTAACAAAAACTTGAACATTGAGTGTCACCTATGTTTGAGCTTTTCATCCAACCCTTGAAGGAAAAAAAATGAACCATCAAACAGAAGCCCCAAATGACACGATGACTGTCGAGGCTCTCTCAGAGATCCTTTCAAGACTCTCCGAAAACAGTTTAAAAAAAATTCAGAGCTATATTGAAAAAGAGATCAAGGGAGATTCGGGAAGCCCTAAAACCTATCTCCGCCTCTTTTCCGATTTTTTTACGATATATGGAAAAATCCTCTCAAATCCTTCAAGGCTCATGAAAGCAGAAGCGGCCTATATCACCGGCCTTTCCGCGCTCATTCAGGAGAGTACGCTGAAACTCATGGGGGTGAAAAGCGCGGCCCTCTTCCCCGAAGAGAAAAGCAAACAAACCGACAAACGGTTTAAAAACAAATCCTGGGAGGAGAATCCTTGGTTCCGGTTCCTAAAAGAGCTATACCTTCTCAATGGCCGGACCCTCCTCGACGCCATCCGGAGCGTGGAGGGAGTCGATCAGAAAACAAAACTCAGGGTCGATTTTTTCGCCCGCCAGTTCGTGGACGCGGTCTCTCCCAGCAACTATCTCGCAACCAATCCCGAGCTTATCGAGGCCACGATTGAAAGCAGGGGCGAGAACCTGCTCCGGGGACTCAGAAACCTTCTGGACGATCTGGAGCGGGGGCCATGCCTCCTTCAGGTTCAGAACACCGACATCCGTGCGTTTGAACTGGGCAAAGACATCGCATCCACACCCGGTTACGTCATCGCCCAGAACGATCTGACCCAGCTTATCCAGTACGAACCCACCACCAAAAAAGTTTACAACCGGCCCATCCTCATCGTGCCCCCCTGGATCAACAAGTACTATATTCTCGACCTGCGGCCCGACAACTCCCTGATTAAATATCTGGTGGATGGGGGATATACCGTTTTTGTCATTTCGTGGGTGAATCCAGACGCCTCCCATGCCGGGTTTGATTTTGAAGACTATTTAGAGCAGGGTCCGGTTTCCGCGTTAAAGCGCATTGAAGAGATCACCGGGGTCAAGCAGGTCAATACCATCGGATATTGCATGGGAGGAACCCTGTTGGCCTGCGCCGCCGCCTACCTGAAGGCGATCAATCAGGGGGACCGGATCGCGAGCGCCACTTACATGGCCGCCCTCATCGACTTTTCCAATCCCGGAGACATGGGCGTCTTCATTGATGAAGAGCAGATTTCGGAATTTGAAAGGAAAATGAACGAAAAAGGATTCCTAGACGGCTGCGCCATGGCGAACACATTCAATATGCTGAGATCGAACGATCTGATCTGGTCCTCCGTTATCAACACTTATATTAAGGGAAGGGACCCCGCGCCCTTTGATCTGCTCTACTGGAATTCAGACGCCACCAATATGCCCGCCAGGATGCACAGCTTCTATCTGAGGAACATGTACCTTGAGAACCGGTTGATCGACCCAGGTCGCATAGTGTTGAAAGGATTCCCCATTGATGTGTCGCAAATCGATTGCCCGGCCTATTTTGTCTCCGCCTATGAAGACCATATCGCTCTCTGGCATGGCACCTATCTCGGGGCCAGGAGAGTCTCGGGTCCGGTCCGGTTTGTTCTGGCCGGTTCGGGCCACATTGCGGGCATCATCAACCCGCCCTCCGCCAATAAATACTATTTCCTCAAGAACCCGGACCTTCCGGCGTCATCCGATGAATGGCTCAAGGGGGCGGAAAGGAATGAAGGCTCCTGGTGGCCGGACTGGCTCAAGTGGAACGCAAAATACCGCGGTAAATCGGGGCCCGCCCGCCCAGTCAACCAGGAGAGAGCTCTTGATAAAGCGCCGGGCTGCTATGTGACCAACCATCTTCAGCGGCCTGAAACGGCGGAGTGTACAACGGTATTTATTTAAAACGTGAACATCACGTCGAGGAAAAGTCAGGGAAAAGAAAAAAGGATAGCGTTCCCAGGACGAATCCTGGGAACGAGAAGAAGCTATTTTGTAATGGGGCCTTAGATGGGCTCTATAAAGTAGAACCTTTTTCCGGCTCCTTGCCGGCAACGTTTCGTTTAACGGTCTGAAAACAGAGCGCTTCGAATTGGTCAAGCCCCTCATTGACCGTTTCACGGTAATTCTCGCGGAAGGTCTCTCCGTAATCCCTCAATTGATTCATATAGTCGCTGAAGGGAGAAGGGGTGTTGACAGCTATCACCGACCCCATCCTTGCCGCAAATAAATTGCTGATATTAAGGGCTGAGTTCAGTACGCTTTTTTGAATTCTAAATGAATTTTTTATAAATGATTCGATGGCCATGAGATCCTCCTCTTATGCCTGAATCCGTGGCATTAAATTTGTAAAAATAGTAAATAAATACTTGATAAAATTAGATAAAAATGGTATATCGCCTCTAAATTTTAATCACTTGAGAG
>JAGVHJ010000449.1 GCA_020056645.1 Desulfobacterales bacterium | reverse complement strand
CAATTCAAGCTATTACTTAGTGCCCGAACGAAAACCAAGATTTTTTTTCGAGTTCAAGGAAGGCGAAAATTGGAAAAAAAAAGGGTTTTTATTCAGGCGCTATTTATAGGAGCCGCTTCAGGCCCTCGGTCCCTAAAATCATGGCCACCCGGCCGTCACCCAGCATGGCCGCGCCATCAAAGAGTTTTTCATTGACCACCATCCCTTTGATGGTGCGCACAACCACTTTCTGGAGGCCGATGATCTCATTCACGAGGAGCGCGTGCCGCTTCCCATTCAGGGTGACGGAGATGGCGACCCCTTCGCCCTTATGGGCGCTCGCATTGGCGGAAGCGCCTCCCAGGCTGAAAAAATCCTCTTCAAACTCTTTTGAAAGACGGATCACCGGCAACAGCTCTCCCCGTCTCAGGACCATTTCGCTCACGCCTCCCACCGATGTGAGGTTATTCTCTTCAACGGCGAACGATTCTCCGATCATCTCCATGGGCATCACATAAATCTCTTTTCCGGCGCGGAACAGGAACCCTTCCATGATCTGTGTGCTGATGGACCTGGGCAGGGAGATGACGAAGGTCGACCCTTTTCCCTGGATGCTTTCGATGCGGATTTTGCCGCCCGCGGATTCGATGGATTTCTTGACCACATCCATGCCCACGCCTCGGCCGGAAATGTCGGTCACCTCCTTGGCGGTGGAGAGGCCCGACATGAAGAGAAACTCTTTCACGACGGCCTCATCGGGCGTCTCCCCCGGCGCGATGAGCCCCATTGCCTGGGCTTTTATTGCGATGGCGTCGTAATCAAGACCCCCGCCATCGTCTTCGATCGAGAGCTCAATCTCCTTTTTGGTCTCCTTCAGCGTGATCCGAATGGCCCCCACCGGCTCCTTTCCGGCAGCGATCCGTTCCTCTTCCGACTCAATGCCGTGGTCCACGGCGTTTCTCACCATATGGACAAAAGGCGCGTCGAGCATGTCGACATAGCTTTTATCGATGGGGATATCCTCTCCCTCGATATGGATGGAGACCTTTTTCCCGGAACTATTCGCGATGTCATGGATGATCCGGGGCGCTTTCTGAAGAATGGCCCTGGCAGGAACTTTCCGGATGGCCAGGATGCTTTGTCTCAGATTGGCGGAGAGGTCGCCGAAGGTTTCGATGACCCGTTTGAACTCGGAGGCCATCTCTTTTCCAGTGGATGAGAGGAGCTTTTTTTGAAGGTAGGTGAACATCTCCTCGATGACGACCAGTTCACTCACATAGGAGAGGAACGCATCCATGTTCTTTTCCGAGACCCGCATGGTTTTTTCGCCGGGGCCTGCCTGTGAGTCTCGCCGATCATATCCGGACCGCCGTTCGGCCCATCCTCCCGGAGGCGGTCCGGCATCCTTTGGCGGGGGCGGCGGGAAGCTCTCTTGGGGAGGCTCCCTTTTCACTGTTCCCATTCCCTTGAGAAGCGTTATCTTTTCAAGGATCATCTCCCGGAGCAGGTCGTCAAACCCGATCCGCCTCATGAAGGCCTCATACTCCTCCAGTGCCTTTTCAACGATCCGTTTCGCCTCTGGCGACGGGGCGGTTTTAAGGAGCTGGGTCAGCTCATATCCCACGCGGTCGCTCAATCCCTCGTCCAGAAGGTCGGGGATGGGGGGAGAAAGGATTTCAAGGATGGTCTTGATGGGGTCGTCCCCGGCATCCTGACCGCCCTGGAGCGGGCTCTCTTCGTTGTTAGGGGAGACGATCAGCCCAGGCACGATTTTCGAGATGATGCTTTCCGCCTGATCGATCTGTTTCGATTCGCTCTCCGGGAGAAGAGCCCGGATCTCTTCGAGTTTGAATATCAGATCCCCCAGAAACTCGATGGCGCTCTTGGGCGTCCCCAGCTCCCGTGGGAACTCATCCTGGAGAACAATGGCTGAAAGGGTGTCGATGGCCTCCTTGAAGACGCGCTCCTCCTCGACCTCCTTTTCTCCCGACCGGACACGGGAAAAGAGAGATTTCAGAAGATCGAGTCCGGAGAGAAGTTCCTGGACCATGCCCGGAGTGACTCTCAATTGGTGTTGACGGACCCGGTCCAGCACATCTTCCATTTTGTGGGAGAGGGTTTTAATGTGCAAGAGTCCGAAAAAGGCCGAGCTTCCCTTGATGGAGTGGATGGGCCGGAAAATCGCGTTGACCAGATCGGTCTCTTCGGGATTTTTTTCAAGCTCGATAAAGAGCGTGTCAAGGGGTTCCAGCGCCTCCATGGATTCATCAATGAATCCGGAGAGTATTTCAGGATCAACCTCATATGTGTGCATGGGACAACCTCATTTCCATAAGGGATTTGAAAGAGACCAATATACCCCATTTGACTTTGTTGCGGTTATTGTCAGTTCACAATAGTTTTTCGCCTCCAGAGGCCCTGCCGGGAGCCAACCTTTTGAAAAGGTTGCCAAACATATATAAATAAAGATTCAATAAACACCATCTAAAAACCTCTTTGCCCAGCTTTTTAAAAGCGGGCCGAAGGAGGCGCATAACGTAATGGTGTTTGGATACTTTCTTTCTCCCTAAGTGGGCGCCTTTTACGATCCGGCGGACGGGATCAGGGTTTGATGCCCTGAAGCTCCCTCAATTTTTTCTGCCAGGTGCGCAGTTGTTCGATGGCTAGGGAAACCGCGCTTTCCAATTCCGTCATCTCCTGGATCGGTTTGAACACGCAGGTGTCGGCCCCGTAACGAAGGGCCGCCAAAAGGTTGTTCATGGTGACGAAGCCGGTGATCACGATGGTGTGCATCATCGGATACTCATCCCTGATTTTTCGCAAAAGCTCAATGCCGTTCATCCGTGGCATCATGATATCGGTGATCACCACTTCCATCCGTT
>JAGVHJ010000571.1 GCA_020056645.1 Desulfobacterales bacterium | reverse complement strand
TCACTGTATGACATTGAGTTTGTAATGGTCATTTCTGGTGCGCCGCCCCATCGATTTCATAAACTTGCTATTGACCATCCGCCCCCATCTGTATTAGTCCTAAATTTTTCAAGTAAAATACGCCCCGTGCAAGGGGCTGATATGATTTTTAAAGTGTTACAGAGGCAGGGATATTCAACCATGAGGGGGGGCCGTGAATTCATGAACCGTGTCATCATTTTCCTGTTCCGGGTGTTTTTGGGAGCCTTTTTCGCCGTGCTTCTCACCCGTTTTTTTTATCCGGACACCAATCCGGTTCTTGTAGCGGGCCTTGGCGCGTTTATGGTGCTGATGGCCTACTTTTTCGAGTATTTACGAAAAAACAGACAAGCGTGAGGGGGGGCCGATTTTGAAACAGATCATACTGGGCACAGCCGGTCACATTGATCATGGCAAGACAAGCTTGGTCAAGGCATTGACAGGAACAGACACCGACCGCCTGAAAGAAGAGAAGCTCCGGGGAATAACCATTGAGCTGGGGTTCGCCTCCCTTGATCTTCCCAGCGGACAGCATATCGGCATCGTGGATGTGCCGGGCCACGAAAAATTCGTAAAAAACATGGTGGCCGGAGCCACAGGCATCGATATCGTCGCCATGATCATCGCCGCGGACGAAGGGGTCATGCCCCAGACACGGGAGCACATGGAGATCTGCTCGCTCTTAAAAATCAAGCACGGGCTCATCGTTTTGACCAAAGTCGATCTGGTGGACGAAGAGTGGCTCGAACTCGTGAAAGAGGATATCCGGGCCTTCATCAAAGAGAGCTTTCTCGATGGGGCTCCCATCGTCCCCGTATCCGCCTCAACCGGCCGGGGAATTCCCGATCTGATCGAAACCCTTGAGGCGCTCAGCCGTGATATTCCCGAAAGGATCTCCACCGGGCTCTTCCGCCTGCCCGTGGACCGGGTCTTTTCCATGAAAGGTTTTGGAACGGTCATTACCGGGACACTCTCTTCGGGCCAGGTGAGCGTCGACGAGACCATCATGATCTATCCTTCGAGGGCCACATCCAAGGTGAGGGGCATCCAGGTTCATAATGAAAGCCTCCAAACCGCCTATGCGGGCATGCGGACGGCCATCAATTTCCAGGGCCTCGACAAGGCGTCCGTCAACCGGGGCGACCTTTTGTCCTCTCCCGACGCGCTGAAACCCTCCTATCTCCTCGACGCCTCCATCAGCTATCTGAAAAGTAACGCCAAACCGGCGAAAAACCGGACACGGGTGCGTTTTCACACCGGGACCGTCGAAATCATGGGCAACCTCATTCTCCTTGACCAAGAGACCCTGAAACCCGGTGAAAATGGATTTATCCAGCTGCGGCTTGATGCCCCTGTCACCTGCGTGAAAAACGACCGTTTTGTCCTGCGAAGCTTCTCGCCGGTCAGGACCATCGGCGGCGGGGAGATCTTGAATCCGCTTCCCCCCAAGCACAAACGATTCAAGCCGGAAGTAATTGAGGGATTAGAGATCCTCACGGCCGATGAGCCGGATAAAACCGTATCTTTCTTCGCAAGCCATGCGGGGTTCTCGGGAGTCTCTTTTGCAGACCTTAAAATCATGACCAACCTTCCGGAGAAAAGGCTCAACCTTAGCCTTCAGGGCCTCATGACCTCACGCACCCTGCTCCAGATAGACAAAGAGGCAAGGATCTTTCTCCATAAGGATAATCTTGATGAACTGACCGCTCTTGTCCGGGAGCACCTTTCAAAATATCACAAGACAAATCCGCTGAAAGGTGCTATGCCCAGAGCGGAACTTTTATCCAAATTACCTAAAGACGTAAGCACCAAGCTTTTTAATCTCATGCTCAACCAGATGGTCAAAGAGCAAGAGGTTGTTCAGGAGGAGGATTCGGTCCGGCTCTTCGCCCATAAAGTGGCGCTTCAGGTCGAGGAGGCCGATGTCAAGCGAAAAATCGAACAGACTTATCTCAAGGAAGGACTCTCCCCGCCTTTCTTCCGGGAGATGGTAAAAACCCTTGACATGGATCAGAAAGCAGCCATGAATGTCCTGATGCTTTTAATCAATGAGGGGCGCATCGTCAGAACCAAAGATGATCTCTATTTTCATGTGGACCACATCGAGCGCCTCAAGGAACAAGTGACCGCCTTTCTTCTGGAAAAAGGAGAACTATCAACCGCGGCTTTTAAGGACATTGTCAATGTGTCCAGAAAATACATCATACCGTTAATTGAATACCTGGATTCGATCCATCTCACGATCCGGGTGGGGGATATGAGACAGCTCAGAAAAAAAAGCTGATACTCTCACGAAAAACGTTAAGGGAGGAATTATGGCAACAGATGAAAACATCGGTCAGGGCAAGAGTGATTCGGCAGGTTTCGGAGGATTCGCCTTCAGCCGCATTATCCTTGTCATTCTAATTTCATGCGGCACGCTGTGGCTTGCGAGCATGGGGATCTCCTATATTCATGAGAAAAATATAGCAAAAGAGGTCGAGGAGAAGTATCATGAGCCCTATGCCTCATCGACGCCGGCGGCGGCCCCTCCGGAAAATTCGATTGTGCATGAAACAGAACCGGCAGCCCTTCCCGCAGAGGAAGGTCACGGTGTTGAAGGATTAGAAACCCCTCACGCAAGCATTCCCGTAGGGCCTCCGGGAGTCGCCTTCGTGGATGCGACCATCAAACCCCTTCACTATGAACTCCACGAGCGGTTCTGGGGATGGCGGCCCAATGATTATATCAGGGTGACAGACAACGTTAACGAATTCCAGAAAGGGGTTCTCGAAGTGACCCGGAAAACCGCCGTGATCCTTTTTGAAAGAATCTCCAGAACTGGCAGCACGGTTTCCTTCGACATCAATCTCGAGAACGCTCAGAACTGGTTCATGATTCAGGCGAACCGGCTCTACTTTCCCTTTTTCCAATCTCCGGAACGGCAATATGACGCCGGGTTGCAAGACCTCAAAAAATACCGGAACAAGCTGGTCAAAGGAAAGGCCACCTTTTTCAACCGGTCGGACAGACTGATCCCCCTTCTGGAAGCTTACCGGAACCTCCTGGGGAGCTGCGACGACAACCTCGTCAAGTCAAAAGAACCGGATGGAAAAACCGTCAGCTCCTTTGATGCGGACAACTATTTTTATTATGCCCAAGGGGTTGCAAGCGCCATGGAGACGATTTTAAAAGCGGTTGAAATCGATTTTCACTCGATCCTTGAATCACGACACGGCCTGGAAAGCCTGGAGCACGCCATTGGATCGTGTAACAAGGCCACCCAGATGAACCCCTGGGTGATTACCGAAGCGAGCGTGAGCGGCGTCTTCGCCAACCACCGGGCCAACATGGCCACCGCCATCAGCCATGCACGGTTCTATCTGGACGTGCTCATCGAAACCCTCTCCACCTGATCCTTGACATAAAACCAATCTCCCTCTCGACGCCCTTGATCGAGAGGGAGTTCCCCTTCCTCTTCCCTCACACCTCTGGATTTTGTGTACTGATTCCATTTTGCATTCAATTGGAATAGTGGCTCATGATGATAAAACGTTGGAGCGCTACTCTTTTTTTGGGGGATGCTGGATGGCGTGACTAAAAATATAGGAAAAAACAGGAATGCCTAAAATGAGTCCCCAGATATGAAACAATTTCCCGGAAATGGTCAGAATGAACAGGACGATCACCGGGTTGATCCGCATGCGAGAGCCGTAGATTCTCGGGTTTAAAACATACCCTTCGATCAGATGGATGATGACGATCATGATAATCGATAAGACCATGGCCTTGGGGCCAATCACCTGGAGGGCGATCAGACAGATGGGCACAGAACTGATAAAAACACCCACAACGGGAATGAAACTGCATATAAAAACGATCATACTGAGAAAGGCCACATGGTTTCCAAGCCCCATGAGAACGACACCGATGGTGGTGAACAAGGTGTTCAGGAAAGCGATGAAGAATTGCGCTTCAAAGGCCTGGCCCAGCACCCGTGAAAAATTATAGATACCGTCGGCCACCTCCTCGTAGATGAATTTCAGCCGTGTTTGTTCCAGGGAACGGACATGTTGTGTCAGGTTGGGCAGATCGAATACGATGAGAAAGGAGAAGAGAAGCGATAAAAGAAACGCCGACGCGATGGCCACAAGCCGTTTGCCGATGTTTTGGGCTCTCTCGAAAATCTGGGTGATTTTCTTTCCCTGGGCCTCTTCGCCCATTCCGATGATTTCCTGGACGATGGCGGTGGTTGGCGAAAACGAAGGCGGTGGTGTATCGCTCTCACCGTTTAACCCCTCTGGTGGGG
This sequence comes from Desulfobacterales bacterium, assembly GCA_020056645.1. Classification (GTDB taxonomy): domain Bacteria; phylum Desulfobacterota; class Desulfobacteria; order Desulfobacterales; family JAHIVH01; genus JAHIVH01. The sequence continues at coordinate 2,115 of JAGVHJ010000571.1, read as the reverse complement.
GGCTTTTCAACTGGAGGATGGCATCCTGGAGCACAGGATAGCGATCGCTCAGGGCCATGATTTCATCATCCACCCGCGCCACATAGGTCCCGAACTGTTTGATGAACATTTCCGTCTGATTCTTGACTTCGGGAACGATGAAAAGAGCTATTCCCATCATGATTCCCAGGAAAAAATGGACGACCAGCGCCACCCTGACGGATCTGCTTTTAATATAGGGTTTCAACCGCGCGACGCTTCTTATCTGGATATAGGCGAACACGAAGGTCATGAACATCAAAAGGAAGAACGACTTCAGTAAAAAAATGACGCCGATCAGAATGCTCCAGACCAGCAGCCGGTTCAAGTATTGGAAAATGGTGTCCCATGGCGGTGGAACGGGTGGATGTGGTCGCGTCATCTTGATTATATCCGTCTACCCCTGCCGCAACGCTTTTTCAACGAGAAGGAAGTGATTCCAGAGCTCCTTGTCCGCGTTTCCGGCCCCTTTGTCCAGTTTATGCCATTCCGAACGGATCTCGGCGATCTTTTTCATGACGTTTCTATGGGTCGATTTTTCGTCATCTGGAACAAGCACCTCGTCTCTGTACGAGAGAGACAACCGAAGCTGTTCGTTCATGGGAATCGACTGTAGATGCTCAAACGCCATGTCCGGGTGCATCATCCGCACGAGGAGTTCCGCGTGGGTGAGAAGCGCCTCTCTTTTCTCAAGGATCTCCTGAGTTCTACTCTCCTTCTCCTTGAAAACCTCCCGTTTCCGGGTGAAGAAGCCGTCACAGGCCTGATGGAACCGTTCCCATAAGTCGCGGTCTTTCGCCGTCTGAAAAGCACCCAGCGCTTTCCATTCCTGCTGAAGGATTTTCAGCGCGTCGGCGTGCGCTTTCCAATCCTCCGAGCCGGAAAGAGCCTCGGCCTGAAGCACCAGCTTCTCTTTTTCCCCATAGCGCCGGGCCGCCTCCTCCTCATAGGTGTTGAAAAGGCGTCGCAGGCATCCCGGAACCGTTTCCATACCTGATCCGATGCGGCTCGAGGAACCGGGCCGATCTCTTTCCACTGCTGCTGAAGTCCGATCAGCTTGATCCGGATCTGATCATCGATCATCCCCTCTCCCCGTTCGGCCACCACCCTTTCCGCCTCCTGACAGAGCCCCTCTTTCGCCAACAGATTCTCGTTCTGCTCCTGGTCGATTCGTTCAAAAAAATGGTTGCAGACGCTCCTGAACTCATCCCAGAGCTCGTCGCCCATGGACTTGGGAATGGGACCGGTCTCTTTCCATTTTTTCTGAAGATCGATCACCTCATCGATGGCCTTTTTTCCGTATGGCTCCTTCTCAAGCGCCTTTGCCCGCTCCAAAAGGGTTTTTTTGATTTCCAGGTTCTCTTGTCTCTCCTGCTCTCGTCTCTCAAAACGCTTTCTAATCCGGGTGAAATAGTCATCCACGTATTTCCGGAACGCCTCCTTCATCTCCTTGTCAAAGGCAGGCGGCAGGCTTCCGATTTCATTCCACGCTTCCTGGAGTTTTTTCACCGCGTCAGATGATTGACCCGTCTCGTCCCCGGATGTGATGGCTTGAATCTCCTTCAGGATTTCCTGCTTTCGGGCGGCGCACCGCTCGTAAATCGCGTCGGATGCCACCCGGAACCGCTCCCACACCGGCTCTGACTCGTCCCGGTCCACAGGCCCGATGCTCTTCCAGGTCTGGAAAGCCTCCCGGACCAGATTCGCCGTCCCAGAGAGACGCCCTTCGGCCAGAAGGGACTCCAGAAGAACGCACAGCTCCTTTTTCTGATTCAGATTGGCCCACTTTTCCCAGGAGCGGTTTTCCCTGTGGTCGAAGAGCTTATCAAAAAACCGGGTCAGGGCGCTGTCAAACCGTTCCGAAAGCTCTTTTTTGAACTGGGGAACCCGTTCCCCCGCTTTCCGCCACTCCTCCCTGGCCGACTTGACCGCTGGTTCCGCTTCGTAAAAACGCTCTTGATCAATGGCGGTTTCAACGGTTGCGACAAGTTTCAAGAGGAGGGCCTTCTCCTCATCCTCGGCCTGCCGTGCCTCTTTTTCCCGCTCAGCCGCAACCATCTCCTGTTTCTTCTTTTCTATCGAGATCGGAAGAGCGTC
>JAGVHJ010000031.1 GCA_020056645.1 Desulfobacterales bacterium | reverse complement strand
TTATATATTTATGAAATCGAATATGAGACCGTTCTGAACCATCTGGATACCCAATAAGCCCTATTTCTGGGATAGAAGGGTCTGGATCTTGTTCCGGAAGAGAGGGTCCGGGGCAGGCAGGCGGAAAACGCCTTCGACATCGCCCTTTTTCGATGGATCCCTGAACAAGGCGGCTCCCGGATCGATTCCCGTGGACACGAGCATAACCGGCGTTGTTTCACGGCCATAGACTGTTCTCACCTGATCGATGAAGGGAAAACAAGAAGCGCCCGCCACCAAAAGCCCGCATAACAGAAGCGCGGGTTTTGATGATGAAAGGGCTTTCAGCGCCTGTTCATAAGAAGAAAATCCCTGAGGGTTCAGATTCATTTCATGAAGTTTCCTTTCCATATACCGGCGCACCATCATCGATTCATCAACGACAAACACCTTTTTTCCCTGGAGCGCATCTTTGGTCTGCGCGTTCGATAGGATGGATCGCGCCAGAACCTTTCGTCCGGTTTTCGACAGAAATCCGGTCCACTCCTTTCTCACAGAATCGCTGGCGATAAAAGAGAGATAATCGGATGAGAGCTGGGTAAAGGCATCCGACGAGAGTAAGGCGTCAAAAAGGGTCATGGCCCGGCCTTCGATGATGGCGGCAACGAGATCTTTTTTCTCCGGAGATGCCGATTCCATGATGTTCCGGATCTCCATCAGCTCCGCCTCGGATGGATTCGCGGCCACCACCGCTACCGCCGCCATCCGGACCAGCTCATGGGGGTCATGGATATACCGCATCATGGGAAAAAACGCCTTGAGCTCATGAGGATCAAGGGAAAGAAAAAGAGCGAGCCGAACCCCAGGATCATCCATTTTCTGCAAGAGCTGCTCCCTCATCTGCGAGAGAAGGGTCGATTGGCGGTTCGGGGAAACCTTTTTAAGAAGGGGAAGAACCACAGTCAAATCTCCGGCCAGGAGGAGTTTCCTCATCTCCTCTTCTTGAAGCATCAGGGGATCGGCCAGAACGCGCGAAAACCCCAGACACCGATTCTCTAAAAATGGCGATTGGACCAGTTTCAACGCATGTGAAAAATTTTCAGCGGAGACGAGCGCGGCAAACGCCTTTTCCGTCATCGGCTTTTTAACATACCGGCCCATGGAATGCGGGGGTTCCCCCGGAGAGGCGTTCTTGGAAAACACATCCGGCTCCCCATAATCAAAAAGAAGAAGCGGCAGCTCTTCCGGCGAAAACCGCTTGCGGATTTCGCCTGCGAACGCCACGCCATCCATGCCAGAGCAAAAGGGGTCCATGGCGATCAGATCGGGTCTGGCGGATAGCAGCGCGTTCAGCGCCTCTTCCGCTCCGCTGAATAAAAACGGCGAGATATGATGGCCGGTCAGATACCGGGCGTATATTTGCCCCATGACAGGAGATGCATCAATAATGAAAACCGTCAGACGATGGGCGTCGACCGGTTTTTCACTGTGATATTCAATGGAGCGGGCAAGCGCCCTTCGCCCCTTGAGCCGCAAGAGATCCGTAAAGTGCTTTCGGATTGGTTCCGGCGCGGATTGCAGATAGTTGGAGGCCGTGAAGGCAAATGCGTCAGAGTCGATCAGCCTCATAAAAAGAGTGTCTGAAAAACCATCAACGATGGCTTCGGATATGAGATCCCGCGCCGACTTTTTTCCACAGGTCTCGATTTTTCCTTTCAACCCTTCGATGACGATGTCGGACGCGGCCCCATTCAGGGCTTTGGCCGCCGCGATGCGAACCGGCCGGGAGGGGTCTTCCAAACCCGCCATCAGATGTAATCCCGCCATTTCGGTCCCAGATCGCAATATCGCCTCATAGCCAGCCACTCTCACATGGGGATCGGGATGTTTCAACTGGATAATGGTGAGAATCGCCTGAACCGCATCGGACTTTTTCAGTCTGCTCAAAATCATGAGGGTGTTGATAATGGAGCGTGAGCGGCTTGGGTCCATACTTCCCGCCACGGCAGGGAGCACCTTGGGCCCCATTTCGACCAGAAGTTCAATGGCCAGATTCTGATCGGTAAGAGAAGGTGCTTTCAGCATCATCAACAACTGGGCAAGATCGGAATCATCCTCCAGGGATTCATAGGTATCTTTTCGGCATGCCCGCTGTTCCGCCGCCTTTATATCCGCCATTTCACCGGTGAGAGCCTCTTTTTCAAGCCGCTCCAGCGTCTCTGTGAGGAACCGGTCCCTTTTGTTTGTCATGGCGGCTTTTTTCAGCTTGGCGAGGGCGTTGGGAGTTCCGATAGCGCCAAGCGCCTGGATGGCTTCCTTCTTCAGGTCATCATGATCATAAAAGATAAAGTCGGCGATCACATCGATGCACGATGGATCGCCGGTTTTTCCGATAGAACGGATCATGCCGCCCAGCCGGGCGGGATCGGTTTCAGTGAGAAGCATGCCAGCCATGAGAGGCACGGCTTTTTTCAGGCCATCCATATCGCTGAAATCAAGATAGATATCGATAAATCGCGAAATGGCATGGGCCTTATCCAGTACGAAATCCAACACTCTTTTTTTCGTTTTGCCGGTAAGATCGCCGCTTGCCGCCAGGAAGGCCAGGATGCCGAACGCCGCATCATCATGAGCCAGGCTGATTTCGAAAAGGATCTTATTTTGAAACGCCGGAGGAAAGGTTGCAAACTCCTTGAGTAGGGTTTCGCATTCTGAGAGCGAACCGGTTTTAATGGCCGCGGATAGGGTCTCAAACAAGACGGATGGATGTTTCATGGATCGCTTTCCTTCATGCGGGGTGAATGTGGGAAGAGTATAGGTGAAAAACGCCTTCGTGTCAAAAAAAGGATGCCCCCATGATTTTTCAGGCGACAGGGGAATCGCATGTAGAATAGGGCATGGTGAGTGATTTAAGTAGTGCCCGAACGAAAACCAAGATTTTTTTTTCGAGTTCAAGGAAGGCAAAAATTTTAACCGCAGGAATACATAGAAGTATTTCGAGGATTAAAATTTGA
>JAGVHJ010000313.1 GCA_020056645.1 Desulfobacterales bacterium | reverse complement strand
TCAAATTTTAATCCTCGAAATACTTTTATGTATTCCTGCGGTTAAAATTTTCGCCTTCCTTGAACTCGAAAAAAAATCTTGGTTTTCGTTCGGGCACTAGTTACATTTTTTTGGTGAAAAAAAACCGGCGGCCACCGTCAGGGTATCGGATGGCAACGCCGGTTCAAGATATCCTCGTGGAGGAGCTCTTTCTTATCCTCTGAGTTTTTCCGTCAATGCCGGCATGAACTCAAGAATGTTTGCAACAATACCCACACTGGCCACCTGGAAGATCGGCGCGTTGGGATTCTTGTTGATGGCGATGATGAAGCCGCCCTTGATGCCGCCCAGATGCTGGAACGAGCCGCTGATGCCGCATGCCATGTAAACTTTGGGCTTGACGGTGTTGCCGGAGGTTCCAACCTGGCGAGCAGGTTCGAGCCATTTGGCGTCAACGATGGGGCGTGAACAAGAGACGACCGCGCCCATGGCGTCGGCCAAATCCTGAGCGATCTGGATGTTTTCTTGATCCTCGATACCCCGGCCAATGGAAACGAGAACGTCGGCTTTGGTGATATCCACGTCACCCGCTTCCGGCTGAACGACTTCGAGGAATTTCCGGTTGGCGGAAAGATCGCCGGCTTCCCCGGTTTTGTCGGTGATTTTGCCGCTTGCGGCCTTGGACTCGTCTGCGCCGATTGCGCCGGGACGGATGCTCAAAACCGCGCCTTTGCTGATATCACAGGTCGCATGAACGGAGACGACACCACCGAACTCCTGGCGGACGATCTTCAGAAGATTGCCGTCGGTTCCGTCGATGCCAACGATATCGGAGGCGAAAGCGGAGTCCATCTTGATGGAAAGACCAGGACCCAGATCCATTCCAAAAGGACCGTGGGCCACCAGAACAATCGCATCGGAAGGCAGCACTTTTACAAGGGCCTTCCGGATCACTTCGGCGTTGGGATATGCGAGGGCCGGGGAATCGAGTTTAATGACTTCCGGATAGATCTTGGCGGCCGCCTGTGCGGCAGCGTCAATACCTGCGCCTGTTACGATAGCGGTTACCGGACCATCCGCAATTTTCTTCGCGGCCACAATCAGTTCCATTGAGGTGTCATCGAGAACGCCTTCTTTATGTTCGATATACGCATAGATATTCGCCATTATTTGAGCCCTCCGTTTGCTTTAAGGATTTCTATCAGCTTGTCAATGATCTCTTCCGTGCTTCCTTCAAGCATTTCAGCGCCTTTGCCCTTCTCAGGAACAAAGTAATCCACTTTTCTAACTTTCGCTCCGGCGTTGCCGACGCTTCCGCCGTCAACACTCAGATCCGAAGCGCCCAACTGGGGGATCTCTACGGAAGAGACTTTCCGGATGCCCCGGATTCCCACATATCGCGGTTCATTGATACCGGTCTGAATGGAAAGAACACAGGGAAGGGTGATTTCGTTCATCTCCTGGCTTCCACCCTGGATCTCGCGGCCAATCACCAGTTTGCCATCCTTGACTTCGACTTTATTGACAAGCGACGCATAGGGAAGGTCCATCATGGCCGCAAGCATTCCGCCCACAGCGCCATAGCCCTCATTGGCCTGCGCGCCGGTCAGAACCAGATCATATTTACCCTTGCTGACAACACCTTTAAGGATCGTTGCAATCCCTTTGCAGTCCGAGCCTGAAAATGCGTCGTCTGTTGCAAGAAGACCTTTTTCAGCGCCCATGGCCATTTCCCGGCGAAGAACCTCATCGGAATCCTCGTCGCCCACGGTCACAACGGTGACGCTTCCGCCGACCTTGTCGACGATCTGAATGGCTTCTTCAACGGCGTAGTTGTCCCACTCGTTGACCGAGTAGACCAGGTCATCCCGCTCAATGTCATTCCCCGCGCTGTTCATTACAATTTCATTCTCAGCTGTATCAGGGACTCTTTTCACACATACCAAAATCTCCATGCTACCTCCCAAATAGTTGATGTTGGATTAAAGTACTAACACTCACTCTTATTCTCCATGACGTGCGCCTTTCTGATTCATCAAGGCATAGGCGAACCGGCACCGGTCATCTTCATTGGTTATTTTTCAACATGCTTCTCGATCAGTTCGGCCAGATCAATGGCCTCCATCTGACCGTCAAGCCCCGCGACCTTGATGGCGTCCTCCATATTGACCAGGCAGAAAGGACAGGCGGTGACAATCACATTGGCTCCAGCTTCAGCGGCCATTTTCACTCTTAATACAGACATGCGCTCTTCTTCGTGGGGCTCATAGAAAAGCATCAACCCGCCGCCGCTACAGCAGAGGGAACGGTCCTTGTATTTGGCCATCTCCACCCGTCTCAAGCCGGGAATCGCATCCAGCGCCTCTCTGGGATCGTCATAGATACCGTTATGCCGGCCCAGATAGCAGGGATCGTGGTAGGTATAAACCTTTGTGCTGTCAGCGATGGGTTTCAGTTTCAGATCTCCCGACTTCACATGCCGTGTAATAACCTGGCTGATGTGTTCCACGGGAAGGGTCATCTTGGGATAATCGTTCTTTAAGGCGTTAAAGGCGTGGGGATCGGAGGTGACGATCTTTTTTACACCGGTTTCCGCGATCATTTCCGTGTTGTGGTTCTTCAGATCCTGGAAGAGCATCTCTTCTCCAAAGCGTCTGACCTCGTTTCCGCTGTCCTTTTCGTCTTTTCCAAGAACGCCGAAATCGATTCCAACGGTTGAGAGGATCTTCGCGGTGGCTTTAGCAATGCCCATCATACGGTCGTCGTAGGATGAAATAGAGTCTACGAAATAGAGGGTTTCGAAGGTGTCGCCATTTTCAAAAATGGGAACCGCGCACTCCGCGGCGAACTCTTTCTCCCGCGCCCAATCGGCCCGTTTTTTCTCCATCTTGCCCCAGGGATTTCCCCGTTTTCCAATGGCCTGAAGGGGTTTCTGAAGGGTTTGGGGCACTTCGCCCTCATCGACCATGCCGCGCCTCAGATCAACGATCTTGTCGATGTATTCGATGCAGATGGGGCACTCCTGCTCGCATGCGCCGCAGGTGGTGCAGGACCAAATTTCATCGGGTTCGTAGATGCTGCCGATGAGGGGCTTCTTTTCAGGAATCTCACTGTCTGGTTTCAGGGGATAGGTTTTGAAGAGAAGATCCCTTGCCTTGATGGAGATGAAGCGAGGAGAAAGGGGCCGCCCCACAAGATTCGCGGGGCACTGATCGGAGCATCGGCCGCAGTCCGCGCAAGAGTAAAAATCAAGGATATGTTTCCAGGTGAAATCTTCGAGTTTTTTAACGCCAAAGGATTTGATCTCATCCAGGTTGTCGTCGGCGATGCCATATTTGACCGGTTTGATGTTGCCGGTTTTCAGTCTCATTAGGAAAACGTTCATGAGGGAGGTGATGACATGGAAGTGTTTTCCGAGGGGGAGGAAACAGAGAAAGGTGAAGAAGGTGATGTCGTGAATATAATACGCGAGAATATGGAGGAACTGGAGACCGCCCTGGGGAACCAGTTTCAAGAGCAGGGCGAAAACCCAAACCAGGGTTAGGGGCGCAAGGAAGCCGTGTTGCTGACCACTGGCGATGAGGGCCGCCTCGAAGAGGCTTTCCGATACCATGAGGGTCATGATCATGCCGCAGACAAAGACCGCTTCGGCGGTATGGTCTTTTCCATATTTTTCTGGAACGGCGTAGCGTTTGGGTTTATAGACCCCTCTCCGGATGGCTGCGGTCAAGGCCGCAAAAAAGACCGCCGTGGCCGCATAGTCTTTAATGAAATTGTAGACGGCGCCGATGGGACCATCGAATCCCGGCAGAACAAAATCTGAAGAAACGCCGATGACGACCAGTGAGATCGAACGGATACTCAAGATCATGAAGCCTGCGAAGATGATGATATGAATGACGCCCGCCAGCATGTACCGGGGTTGCTTGTATTGCGCCATGCCGTATTTGAGGAACCTGAAAATTCTCTCGGGGATATTGTCGAGACGGTGGTCGGGAGCAGCCTTGTAGAGTGGTTCAAACCGTTTGGCCATGATGTAGGTGAATAACCCCACACCCACAACAGGGATCAGCAATGAGAATATCACCGCTGGAAAAAATCCCAGAAAGAAATAATTGGACGGAGCGATCAGTGGTTCCATATTGAAATTCCCTTTCCTCGAATTAAAAAAGTTAAAAATATTATTTGATCAATATAAGCGATACCTTATATTCTTACCAAATATGACAGCGTTTAAAACAACCCGAAGTTTGCAAACTTAATAGACGATTGGCACGCCGTCAAGAAAAAAATGACGGGACCCAGGGTTGACAACCTCTTGATAATGGGAATGAATCATTCACCCTATCCATAACGGTTTATTTTTTTTACGATAGGTAAATATAAAAGGCATGAATCGCCCCATGAGGATGTGCGATCATTTTCTTCAGGAGGAGGGTCGATTTTTTTTGGGAGTAAGGTTGATTTTAATCAAATATGGGGATAAAACCCATGAACGACTGGTTGACCGGTTCATTGCAGCCAAGAACGATTCCATTCAATGACATGTTAATATAAATAAGGAGGAAAGACCTATGAATGACCCATCTGCTTCACAAAATTTTTTAAAAGCTCTTGAAATCGGAAGGCCGCCCAACATCGTCCGCCTCTTTCCAAATTCGAAAGCCCTGATCGTCAGCGGTCGCGTGATCGACCGCGCCCTCCTTGCCAAAGGGGGCGCCATGACCATCGCCGCAAACGGCAGGAATTATTTTGTCATCAAAGGCGCTTTAATGGCGGCCCAGAGGGCCAATGCCGCCATCATCATCGAGATCGCAAAATCCGAAGGGGGAAGGAGCGCTTATTGCGCTGTCAACTTCTGGAACATGGCGAGGATCGTGGATGCGCTTTGCAATGAGCTTCATATCACGGTTCCCGTGGCGATTCATGCGGACCATTATGGCATCAAGAAAGAGAGTGACATCGATGCGGCGAAATACGAAATTCCCTCCATGTTTGACGCGGGAATCACCTCCATCGCCATCGATGCCTCCCACATGAGCGACGACACAAACCTCCTCGCCAACATCGCCATCAAAAGTTTTATTCCCGAATGGGCCGGCCTTGAAACCGAAGTAGGGGAGATCAAGGGGGCCGAGGGTCTCTCCACCGCGGACGAGGCGCTCTTCCTTATCCAGGGATTGAACTCCCGGGAGATATTCCCCGACTGGATCGCCCTGAACAACGGCACCACCCACGGCATCGAGGAGAGCGATCAAGGCATCAACGTCCAATTGACGGCAAGCATTCACAAGGCTCTCGCACCTTACAATGTCTCCGGCGCGCAGCATGGCACCTCGGGCAACAGCTCGGAGCGGCTCCGGGCCATCGCGAAAAATACCCAGACCACCAAGGCCAATGTGGCCACCGCTTTGCAAATGGTCTCCTGGGGACTCGAGGTCAACGATTACGGAAACGCCATCCTCGACGCGGAGGGTAACTTCATCAAAGTCGAGGATGAAGGGGTCACCGAAGAGATGTGGAAGGAGATGACCGAGTACGCGAAAGAGAAAAACTGGAAAAAAGGGGATTACAAAAAATTGAACCTTCCCTTTGAAAGCAAGCTCTTGAGCCAGCCCAGGGCGATCCGGGACCGGATGGCCAAGCGGGTGGAGGAGTTTGTCTATACCCTGTTGACCGATGTGTTCTACGCCACCGATTCCGCGCCCATCGCCATCGACCTGATTTTGAAGAGCGGCTCCTACGACCCCGGTCCAAAGGCGAAAAGAATCGAAACCCTGTCAGACTGGATTCCCGGTGAAATCATGAGAAAAGCCCTTTTGATCAACTCCAATAAAGGCCCCCAGGGCGACTTTGATGATTGATGGTGTGACCCAGACTCCGCCTTTGGCCGTAAGGAAGAAAACCCATTGTCATTTTTGCGGTGACACGCTCGAACAGAGGGTTTTTGAAAACCGGAACCGCCTTTTCTGTGTCCGTTGCGATACGCCGATCTATGAAAATCCGGTTCCGGCCACCTGTCTGATCGTCACAGACGCCGACGATCAGGTGCTCTTGGTCAAACGGAACGTGGATCCCCAAAAGGGGTTCTGGTGCCTCCCCGGCGGTTTTATCGAACTCGGGGAGAAACCGGAAGCCTCGGCCCTGAGGGAGTTGAAGGAAGAGACTGGCCTATCCGGCGAGATCGGCCTTCTCTTTGATGTGCTCTCCCATCCCAACCCATTTTATGGTACGGTGCTCATCATCTGTTACACCGTGAGCCGTTTTGCAGGAGAGCCTATCGCCGGAGACGACGCTGCCGACGCCCGGTTTTTCTCTTTTAAAGCCCTTCCTGAGATCGCCTTTAAAAGTCACGCCCGGTTGATCGGCGAATTTTTCAATAACGGAAAGGCTGCCTGACGGGGCGTCGTCGAGACGATCATGGACTTTATCGCGGATCTCCATATTCATTCGAAATTCTCCAGGGCCACGGCAAAAAACCTGGATCTGGAGAACCTCTATATCGAGGCCCAGAAAAAAGGGATTCAGGCCATAGGAACCGGAGACTCGACCCATCCGGGGTGGTTCGCCGAGCTTAAGGAGAAACTGGAGCCTGCGGAAGAGGGGCTCTTCCGGCTGAGGGAATCGATCGCGCGGCCTCTTGAAAAAGAGATCCCCGCCTCCTGCCGGGGGATCGTCCGGTTCATGCTCGAATCGGAGATCAGCAACATCTACAAGAAGGGCGGGGCGACCCGGAAGAACCACAACCTGGTCTTTTTTCCGGATTTCGACTCCGCCGAACGGTTCAACCAGAAGCTCGACGCCATCGGCAACATCAAGTCCGACGGCAGGCCCATTCTGGGGCTCGACGCCAAACGCCTCCTTGAGATTCTCCTTGAAACCAACCCAGACAATTTCCTGGTTCCCGCCCACATCTGGACGCCCTGGTTTTCGCTTCTGGGTTCCAAATCCGGGTTCGATTCCATTGATGAGTGCTTTGAAGATCTGACCCCGGAAATCTTCGCCGTGGAGACCGGTCTCTCGTCCGACCCGCCCATGAACTGGCGGGTGTCGAATCTCGACCGGGTGACCCTCATCTCCAATTCCGACGCCCACTCCCCCGCAAAACTGGGGCGCGAAGCAAACCTCTTCTCCACGGAGCTCTCTTTTTCAGGAATCCGGAACGCGCTCAAAACCGGAAACCCCGAAACCTTCCGGGGCACCCTGGAGTTCTACCCGGAAGAAGGGAAATATCA
>JAGVHJ010000364.1 GCA_020056645.1 Desulfobacterales bacterium | reverse complement strand
GTGTTGATTGAACCTTTATTGTGATATGTTTGGCAACCTTTTCAAAAGGTTGGCCCCCGGCAGGGCCGAAGGAGGCGCGTCCCAAATGCGATTACCCTGAACAATCGTCTTGACAGCGCTTCCGATCTTTTTTATAACTGACACGAATTGACATTTTATCGTGTCACTTTCCCCGATAGATGATAAAAAAGGAGGCCGTTCATGCTGTTTCAAACCGCCGGTATCGAAATTTCACCGTTTGTTCCACCCCTGGTGGCGTTTGTTATCTCATTCTTCACCTCCATGGGCGGAGTCTCGGGCGCATTTCTTCTGCTACCCTTTCAGCTCTCTTTTTTGGGGTACACCCACCCCTCCGTGAGCGCCACCAATCAGCTTTATAACATCGTGGCCATTCCAAGCGGCGTCTACAGATATTGGAAAGAGGGGCGAATGGTATGGCCTCTCGCCGGTGTCGTTATCGCGGGCACCCTTCCCGGGGTTCTCATTGGCGCCGTGATCCGGGTCCGGTATCTTCCAGATCCGAAAAATTTCAAGCTCTTTGCGGCGTGTGTCTTATTTTACATCGGATACAGGATGGCCTGGGATCTTCTCAAGAAGAAAAAAAACGCATCATCCAGTGAAGACCGGTTTCAGGAAATGGTGCGGAAATACGGCCTGAACCCGGAAAAAAAACCGGATACCGGAGGTGATCACCTTTCAAGGGTCAAGGTTACCCATTTCAACTTGAAACGCCTCGGATACACCTTTTATGAAGACACCTTTGATGTCTCTTTCCCTGGAATTTTTTCTCTGAGCGCCATCGTCGGGGTCGTGGGAGGGATATATGGCATCGGCGGCGGGGCTATTATCTCCCCCTTTTTTGTCAGCGTATTTGGTCTTCCCGTATATACGGTGGCCGGAGCCGCTCTCATGGGGACCTTTATCACCTCCATTGCCGGGGTCGCCTTTTACCAGGGAATCGCGCCCTTTTATCCGGATATGCATATCGCACCGGACTGGATGTTGGGAACCCTTTTTGGCGTGGGCGGCATGGCTGGAATGTATCTGGGAGCCCGGTGCCAGAAATTTGTTCCGGCCAAAGCCATCAAATGGATGCTTTCAGGGATTATCCTCTTTACCGCGGGCAAGTATCTCCTCTCCTTTATTAACGGATAGCCATTAGAGGAGCGCTCGAAATATTTTCAGGTGAAAATCAGAAAAACCTGTTAAAAAGGGTGGATACGATTTCCGAATTCAGGGGGGTCACGGGTTCGATCTCCGCAAGCACCTCTGTTTTTCCGAAATGAGTGATCGCTTCCCGATTGCCCGGATTCAAGGGGCCGTTCATGACAACGCCCCATACATGAAGGCCATGCCTCCGGACCATTTCAAGGGAAAGAAGCGTGTGGTTGATGGTGCCAAGACCGCTTCTCGCCACAAGAATAACCGGAAGATGGAGCCTTTCCATGAGATCGATCATAAAGTGCCGCTCATTCAGAGGAACCATAAGCCCGCCCGCGCCTTCGACGATCAGGTGGGGAAATGGGGAGAGGCCTTTGGGCAGGCCGATGGTTTCAAGGGAAATATGCAGCCCATCCTCCTTTGCGGCCAGATGGGGTGACAAGGGGTTTCGCAAACGATAGGATTCTGGTAAAAAGTGGTTCTCTGGAAGGGCGGTCAGGGATTGGACCGTTTCCGTGTCGGTCTCACCGTCGAGTCCGCTCTGAACCGGTTTCCAATAGGCGGCGCCAAGCCCTTTTGCGAGGATGGCGGAAACCACCGTTTTCCCAACGCCGGTATCGGTTCCTGTGATAAAAAAGGCCTTGGGAAACCCTTTCTTGTTCATGACATTCTCTTTGTCTTTTTGGGATCCACGGAGATCATTTGAAGTGTTTGAAAGCCTGGATGAGCTGGTCCAGGTGGTCCCAGGTATGGACCGTGGTGACAGATAGCCTGATCCGGGACCGGCCATCCTCCACCGAGGGCGGGCGGATCGCCACACCAAGAAAACCGGACTCCTCAAGATAGCGGGCCAGACGGAGCGTCTTGTCCGCGTCGCCCACAATCACCGGAACGATCTGGGTCGACGATTTTCCCGTGTCCCATCCCAATAGCTGAAGGGAGGATCGCAGGTGCTGCGCTTTCTGAAGAAGCTCTCGCCGGTCATCTTCCAGGGAGGGGATGAGGTCCAGGGCCGCATCGACCGCACCGATGACGGAGGGCGGAAGCGCGGTTGAAAAAATTAGGCCGGTGCAGAAGTTGACCAGATACTCCCGAATGGCCTTGGAACAGGCCACATAGGCTCCAAAGGAACCGCAGGCCTTGCCAAAGGTGCCAATGACGAGGTCCACCCCTTTGCCGCAGGAGAGCCCCATGCCCTTTGGACCGAGAACACCCGTGGCATGGGCTTCATCCACTATCAGAAAGGCCTGATGCTCCTTCGAGAGGGCCACGAGGGCGTTAATGTCGCTCTGATCGCCATCCATGCTGAAGACCGATTCCGTCACGATGATCCTTCTCGAATAGGCCTTTTTTAAACTCTCTTTTAAGAGGGTTCTCAGGTGATCGTGGTCGTTATGTCTATACTTCAGGACCGTGCATTTGGAAAGTCTGATGCCCTGAATCAGACTGTTGTGATTGAGGCTGTCTGAGAGAATCAGCGACTCTTCGTCGCACAGAGCGGGCAGAATCGAGATATTGGCCTGAAACCCGGAGTTGAAAATAAGGGTTTTTTCCGTTCCTTTGAGTGCGGCGAGTTTCTCTTCGATCTCCTCGAAAAAGGGCAGGGATCCGCAAATCAGCCGAGAGGCTGTGGAACCGGCCCCATACTTCTTGATATAGTCGATAGCGCGTTTTTTCAGCGCCGGATGTTTTGAAAACCCAAGATAGTCATTGGAGCTGAAATTGATAACAGCTTTGCCTTCCAGAACAATCTTAACATCATCGATCGGGTCGATGGTTCGCAACCGTCTGAAAAGATTCAGGGCCTTCCTTTTATTCAATGCTTCGTGAATAAAGGCGTTTTTGTCAGTCACCAATTGGCCATCCGTAAGACACATTGTCCATTCAACCTCTGAAAATCCACATTAAACAAACGGTCAGAACGGGTCTTTAATGGTCTCCCGCCTGGTTAAAAAAAAAGACGCACCAGTGACAATAACCGTTATTCTCTTTAGGTCAAGGTATTTTCATGTTTTTTTAACCATCTATTTAAAAAAGGCGCTTTTCGGGAAAAATAGTCCTTGACAATCGGTGAGTGGTATTATAGTTCGAAACTTATCGAACTATAATAACTTTAACCCGATGCCGCTCTTTTCATCAACCCATACCCATAAGGAGACGATTCAACGATGACCCGGAACCAATCAATCATGGATGTGATTCAAAAGAGGTATTCGTGCCGGACCTTTAAAGGCGACCCCCTAAGCGCCCAGGTGGTGGAGCTCTTGAGCCGGTCTGTTTCGGAAAATCCGTCCGGCCCATTTAAAAGCGTCATCCGTTTCCAGCGGATCGCGGGAACCCAGGAGAGTATGAACGCCATGAAAGGGCTTGGCACCTATGGCTTCATCAAGGCTCCCTCTGGATTCATTGTGGGGGCGGTGAAAAAAGGCCCCTTTGACCTGGAGGACTATGGATATGCGATGGAAACCATTCTCCTCTCCGCAACCCGGATCGGTCTGGGAACCTGCTGGCTGGGCGGCACCTTCACCAAATCGGTTTTTGCGAACAAAATGGAGGCGGGGCCCGATGAAATTGTACCCGCCGTGGCGGCTTTTGGCGAGATCGCCGAAAAGAGCCGGATGACGGAAAAAATCATTCGATGGGGTGCAAGGGCCTCCACGCGCAAGCCCTGGAGCGCCCTTTTTTTTGACCGCTCTTTTCATGCCATCCTTGGCTCCGTTGAGGCAGGCCCCTATCAAACGCCCCTGGAAATGGTCCGTATCGGACCTTCCGCGTCGAACAAACAGCCCTGGAGGATTGTGAGGGATTTTCCTTTTTTCCATTTTTATCTTCAGCGCACAAGCGGCTATTACGAAAGAAATAAAAAATATTTCGGCATGGCCGATATGCAGCGGATCGACATGGGAATCGCCATGTGCCATTTCGAGCTCACATGCCAGGAGCTCTCCCTGAAGGGGGAGTGGGTAACAGACGACCCCCGGCTCACAAACCTGCCGGACCTGACAACCTATGTCACGAGCTATCGGGCGATGGCACCTTAATGGTGAAGCGGTGAGGGGTTTTCAAGACACCTTCATAGGTCTGAAGCGTCAAACCATGGAGGCTTCAGGCCCGTTTTGTTCGTTCCACACTTTTTTCGGGAGCTTCTTGACTTTTTAGGAATCGCATCACTTTTAGTTGATTATAAATGAAGATGTGAAAAAATGGATTTGTGGAAATTTTTTGAATATCGTCAATAATTTGACGCTTTGGAGGGATGATTTTTAACGTATGCAACATGCGTGCCATTAAAAAATCATTCTCAAACCACTCGGCACGTTACATTTCTGGTGCCCAGGGACGGAATCGAACCGCCGACACGGGGATTTTCAGTCCCCTGCTCTACCGACTGAGCTACCTGGGCATCCAAAAACGCAATCTGTATAGATGGAATAGGAGGCTTTTGTCAAGCATTATTTCATTTCATGTCGCCAAAAAGAAATTGCATCAGGGCGCAGGCTGCAATGGCGGCGGTTTCGGCCTTGAGAAGTCTCGGTCCCAGAGATAGGGAGACAAATCCCTTCTCCTTTGCAAGGGCGATTTCCTGTGAGGAAAAACCGCCTTCCGGTCCGATGATCATAAACACCTTCTCAGGCGCCCGGTCCTGGGCCTTGAGGGTATCCCCGATCGTCATCGCTTCCTCCTCCCAGAAGATCACCCTCACGTCCGCGTGGCTGCCCTGATCGATGATTCCCTGAAAGGCCACGGGCGGTTCGATAATGATGGGCTGATTTCTCAAGCACTGTTTTTGCGCCTCTCTTGCGATCTTTTCCCAACGCTCCATTCGGTGGCCGACGCGATCCCTGCCGGGCTGGGGAATCGATCGTTCCGAAAAGAAGGGATGCCAGACAGCGACCCCGAGTTCGGTGATCTGACGGATCAAGAGATCCATCTTCTTGTCTTTCAGAAAGGATTGGGCCACATGGAGTTCAAAGCCCTTTTCCCGAGGGATGAACGGAACGGTTTCTATAATCTCAAGCTCGACTCCCTGGGGCGTGACCGCTTCGATGACCGCTTCATATTCATTTCCCTGGTCGTCGAATAGCAATAGGCCTTCTCCCTTGCCCATGCGGAGAACGTTTTTGATATGGTTCGCTTCTCCACCCCGAATGGCTGCTCTGGTTTGGATGATATCCGCGTTGTCGATATGAAACCGTCTCAGGTTCTTTTTTT
>JAGVHJ010000273.1 GCA_020056645.1 Desulfobacterales bacterium | reverse complement strand
CTGGCCGCTGCCCATCCTCCCTTGATTCCTCCCACACATTAAAAGAAACGGTCGGGTGTTTCTTATCTTTTTCCATGTCATATCGGCAGGCGTCAACGGCGTTTTCGGTGAGGTTGATCAGGGCCGCCGGCAACCAGTTTGGGTCGGTGTCGAGCTGCCCCAAATTCTCGGGGATGTGGGTTTTAAACTGAACATGATGGTTAACGGCCATGGGGGTTACCGTCGAAACGATGGTTTGAAAAAGCGCGCCGGCGTCAACCGTCTGATAATGAAGCTCCCGGGATTTGGCGTAATAGAGGATCTCAAGAACCATTTTTTTGATCCGCTCCGCCATCTGCTTGATCAGACCAAACGCTTTTTCCGTCCGCTCGGCATCCCCTTTTTTCATGCCGGTCTCCATCTGATAGATGCCGCCGTCAAGGGCTGTGAGCATCCCCTTGACTCCATGAGACATGGAGCCCAGCATCAGCCCCAGGGAAGATAGGTGGTCCTGGAGCTGCCGGATTTGGGTGATGTTGGTGGAGATCTCCATGACCTGGCTGATCTCTCCGTGTTCGTCGATGATGGGCGCGGTCTGGGTGAGGACATTGTATTGTTTGCCAGAAATGGCGGTGACGATCTCCTCTGTGGAATGGGAGAGGCCGTCTTTAAATGTTTGCACCACCGCGCAGCCGGGACAGGTCGACGTTCGGTGCTTGTAAATTTCATAACAATGAGCCCCCACCTGATTTCCGAAGTCTCTTTGAAACAGCGTGTTGGCCGCGGTGATCCGGAGATCCCTGTTTTGAACGGAAATATAGCAAGGCACCTCATTAAAAAGCTGATAATAAAGCAGCTGGGCGTTCTGAAGATCGGAAATGAACTGGGCGTTGTTGGCGAGCCGCCGCTCGCTCAACAGCCATCTCTTGGCATGATCAATGGCCAGATCCAGAGTCTTGCTGTTGATAGGACGTTCCAGGAAATGGATGGCGACGAAGCCCAAAGAATCCATGGCTCTATCCATATTTCGTTTTTCACAAAAAATAATAATCTGAACCGAAGGATCTCTCTTTTTCAGAGTTTTGATAAGCGAGAAGATGCCTTTTCCAAGAAAAAACGGATCGGCCAGAAGAATTTCAAAGTCAGCCGCCTCAATTCTTTCCTGAACCTCTTTTGACGAGGATGCGATCACAACCGTCAACAGGCCCCGTTCGAGATAGACTTTCAGTGCTCTTGCATGACTCTCATCGTGGTCTATTAATAGAATGTTTTCCGCCAAGGCCTCTTCTCGAAATGGTAAAGGGATTAAAGGATATTATCTTTAACGATTTTTAACAATTCATCGCGATCAAAGGGTTTATTGAGGGTTGCGACCGCTTTGCTGATGGCGTAATCGTTACCGGACAATCCACTGATGACGATCACGGGAATATTTTTCAACTCCTTGTCCTGGGATATCTGCCGGTAGAATCTAGGGCCCCACTCGCCCGGCATTTCAAGATCCAGGGTGATCAGGTGAGGTTTTTCTTTTTTAGCGAGCTTGACCCCCTCCCGAACATCGCCTGCGGTGAAGGTTTGGTATCCGTTGTCTTCCAGTAAGGAGACCAGATAGTCCCTGATGTTTGCGTCATCGTCGATAATGAGTATTTTTTTCATAACCACCTCTTACTTTTTTATTATTGGTAACGCTTTAAAAAAGGTTGATGGAGACCGGCGCTTCCGGTCTCAGCCGCATATTGGAACCGGTCAATGATTGACGCTGATAACGGGACATCCTGCACGGAGGATGACCTGTTCCATATTGCTCCCGATCTTCGGCGCATCTCCTTCGAGTTTTCTAGAGCTGTGCGCCATGACAATCAAATCCGCATGTTTCTCCCTTGCGTATTTGACGATCTCCACGTAGGGAATTCCCTCCCAAACATCCATTGAGAAGTTCTTTTTGTCGGTCATTTTAGAAACATAACGGGCACGGATCAGGTTCAGGTTCTTCCGGATACGCTCCTCAATCTCATCCTGGGAGAGGGAGAGGCCCATATGGTTTGAGGTGATATCCAAGGCATGGAAGATATGGAGTTCGCACTTCATCGCCTGGGCCACCTTTAAGGCGAATTCGAAAGCCTTGTCTGAGGCTTTTGAGAAATCGGCTCCAAAAACGATGCTCGATACCCCTCCCCAGAAAGAGGCCGCGGGCCGATTAACAATAAGAATGGGGCATTGGGCGGCCTTGGCGACCCGTTGGAGCGTCGAGCCGGTATTCGACTTATAGACAGACTCTTCATCGGAGCCGGTGCTACCGCCCATGATGATGAGGTCAGGTTTGATCTCCTTGGCCTGTCTCAAGATCTCCCGATGGGGAATTCCTACGACCGCCTTGATGGAGAGATCAATTTTCCTGTCTTTCAGCTGGTTTGCATAATAGGTCCGGATTTCCTCTTCCACCCATGAAATGTACTCATCATCGATTTCGACCTTTTCTTTGGTTTTAACATCCAACACAACCTGGCTGTAACCCCTTGTGGGCACCCCCAGCACATGAAAAAGGTTGATGTGGGCCTTTAAAGCGGCCGCCATGTTGAATGCAACTCTCGCGGCATGATCGCTCGCTTCGGTGGCGGACGTGGCAAACAAAATTTTCTTGAACATGGTCACCCTCCTTTATTTTACTCTTCCGGTTTCATGTGGTCTGGAACGACGAGCATACTGAGTATTAGGGGCTTTAAGAAGGACCATTTGATCCCGATTTCATACTCCTCTTCCAGATCCCGGATGGCGTCCCAGCAGTTGTGACAGGGTGCGATCACCAGTTTAGCCCCGGTTTTCAGGATCTGATCCCTTTTGGTCATGAGGCCTTTATTCCTCTGATGACGAAAGAGGCCGATGCCGTTGAAACCGCCGCCGCCGCCGCAGCAGAAATTATGTTCTTTGTTGGGAGACATATCCCTGAAGTATCCGGGCTCCACAATATAGCTTAATATTTCTCTCGCCACTTCTCTAAGACCGTGGTTCCGGACGTAGTTACAGGAGTCCTGCAAGGTGACCGGCTGCTTGATCCGTTTTTCAGGGTCGATCTTGAGCTTTCCTTCCCGCAATGCTTCGGCCAGCCATTCGATATAGTGAATGGAGGGAACGGGTGTTTGGCCATCTTTCCGTCCGGCCCAGTAGGGTCCTTCGATAACCGTCGCCCGGTGGGCATGGCCGCATTCGGTGCCAACCATCCGTTTGGGTTTGAGCCGCTCCATGGCGTCATACACCGATTCCACCTGCATCTTGCAGGCGGCCCAATCTCCCGCGAACATGGCGAGGCTTGTCAATTCCCATCCCTTGCTGGGAATAGTCCAGTTTTCGCCTGCGGCATGGAAAAGGATCGCGGCTTCGGCCAGATCCTCGGGGTAGTGTTTTACTTCTCGGGCGTTCACTGTGTAAAGAATATCCGCATTCTCAACATCCACCGGCACAGTGAGCCCCACATACTCCTCTTCATACTCCTCGGCCATCCACTGGAAAGTCTCGACGAACTCCTCCTCGGTCACATCCATCTGGGCACGGTAGACCCGGTGCATGCCCGCGCCGATTTTCATTTCCCAGGGAACGAATCCCTGCTGATAGAGAAGTCCTCGAAGATAACCGAACATGACACCCATGTCTATTCCATGGGGGCAATATAAGCCGCACCGATTGCAACAGGTGCATTTGGCCCAGGCCGTTTCCATGGCCATCCTCATGAATTCATTATCCACTTTGCCTTTACGTTTGACGATCTCTCCCAGGGTGGATTGAATTTTATAAGCGGGAACTTGTTTCGGATCCCGGTCATTGACCAGGTACAGAAAACAACTTTCAGCACACATTCCGCAATGGGCGCAGATTTCAAGCCAGGTTCGGATACGGGATTTGCAGGTGTTCTGAATTGTCTTCCAGAGAAGATCACTATCCACATCAAGGGATTGCATCTCCTTGTAGTACTGCGCGCCGCTCGTGTCTCCCATGAAGGCCTTCAGAGCCTCTTCCGTTTCAATGGGTTTTTTATTGCAAAAAATACCTTCAGGCATGGATCTTTTTCTCCTATAAAAAAAGTTTTGAAAAGGAAGGCCTGTTACCAGGCCATTTTCGTCCCCTTCAACCCGCCGCGTTTAATGCCATAGTCCATTCCCAGTTGGGCCCGTGAAGCAAAGAACAGAAACACATGGGATAACTTGGTAAAGGGAATGGCGAGTAATAGAATTTCTCCGCTTACAATATGGGCGATGAGCCAGAATGAATAGTCTCCCACCTCGTACCTGGCCAAAAGACCCGTAATGAAAGGCGCAACCGATATAGCGATAATCAGATAGTCATACCATGTGGTCAAGATGCGGACCTCAGGCAGGGCGATCCTCCTGAGAACGATAAAAACCGCGCTGATGACGGCGACCCATGAAAGAAAATCCGCCAGAAGATTGGGCATTGTGATCAGATGAAACCCCAACTTTTCTTCCAGAAAAATATTGTGCGCCAGAAGACAAAGGGGAACCAGAACAGCCCCCAGGTGAAAGGAGAAGAAAATGACGGTCATGAAGGGCTGTTTCCGCCACCCATGGGTTCCAAAGGGCAACAGCCACTTATAAATGGACCGGACAGCACCCTGAAAGCCCTGTTTGGGAAAGGCCTTATAGGCCACCCGGTCGAGATTCCACGCAAGCCCCCTGAAGTACAGAGCGGTGCGGATGATCATGCCAACCACGCAGACCCCGATGGAGATATAGAATATGATACCGGTTAAAAGCTCGTACATCAATGCCTCCTTATTGAATAGTCACCTTGAAACAGGCGTTAAAAGAGTTCTTTTTTTTCATCATTTCCGGCAACAAAGACCCAGAAAAGGGGAAGCAGCACCAGAAGCCCGCCCATGATCAGATAGGTGATCCCCTTGGTGTAAACCATGAAATCCTGCAAGGAATAAAATATATGTTCCATTTTACACTCCAATTATCATTCGATTAGTCAATGTTCATGTTTATAATCCGGATGCTCGTATAAAACCGGCATGTTCGCCGTGATAAACCGGTAAACAGTTATCCCAACGGTCACGATAAAGACGGAAGTGACGATTTCCATCCAGCTTGGCATATAGCGCTGGGCTGCGGGAAGATGCCAGTTGAAAGCCACGATGGAAATGTTGAGCCGGTTGAAAACAATGCCCAATACCGCTATCACGGAGGCGATTCGCGCCAGTTTAACGTTCTTGTCACGGGCGGCGATGGCGTAGATAAATGCGGGAAGACCCACAAATCCCAGGAGCTCCAGAAGGAACCACGCCCCCCAGCCGGTAAAGAGGTAGTGCCAGTTATTATCGATGGCAAGCCCGATCACCTTGATCCCAAGATAACCCATCATGATAAAGGATGCGGCTTTGGAGAAACCCAGAACCACGCCATCTGATTCTTTCAGATGGGTTTCGTCCATTTTGTCGTGGAGATACCGGTGGGCCAGACTTCCCTCGAAGATCACCATGGACATTCCGGCGAACATGCTTGAGATAAAGAAGTAAACTGGCAGATAACCGGAGTACCAGAGCGGATGGAGCTTGGAAGGAGAGATAAGGAAAAGCGCTCCCAGGGATGACTGGTGAAGGGTTGATAGAATAACGCCGAAGATTGTCAGGGCCATGGTCATTTTCATGACAATGCCCCGGATCTTACTCAACCCCAGCCATTCGAACGCCGCAGGCGTGAATTCGATAAAAAGAACGTTCAGGTAGAGGAAAACACACAACCCCACCTCAAAAAGCAGGGAGGAGGTTCCGGGTGATACAAAGATGGGGTATGGGAGACGCCAGGGACGCCCCACATCGTAATGCAAGGCGAAAACGACCAAGGCGTAGCCAAGGAAGGCTGTCAAAATAGCAGGCCTGACAGCGGAATGGTATCTTTTAAGCCCAAACACATAACAGGAGGCTGAAGTAACATAACCGCCTGCGGCCAGGGCCACTCCACACAGGAGGTCGAACCCGATCCAGATACCCCAGGGGTTGGTATCGTCCAGGTTTGTCACCGCGCCAAGTCCTCCGTAAAAACGCATCACGGTGAGGCCAAATCCTAAAATCAGAATAATGCCGGTGATAATATTCCCTGGTGTGGCTTCAATCTTCAGACTGACAGGGGGTAGCTTAAAGGCCATTTATTTCTCCTCCTCTACATCGGATTCCGCTTCTGGAGCTTTCTGTTCTTCTGTTTTGGCTTTTTCCTCAGCCTGGGCGGCTGCGGCAGCCTCATCCATCGCCTTTTTGACCGCAGCGGTCACAGCCGTCTCTTTCTCTTTGGTCATCTTTTCCTTGAGTTTCGCCAGCTCGGATGCAAGCGCCGTTTCAGCCTCTTCCTTCACATGGGCGATCGCTTCCTGGGCCTCTTCTTCCGCGACCTTATCTTTTCTCTTTGAGATGGCGTATATTCCAGTCAGCAACACCGGCCACAAACCAACAACGATGGGAACCGCCGATAAAGCGCCCGCGGTCATCTGTGGCGCCGAAGTGGTTCCCAGGTCTTCCCGCATGCCGATCTGGCTGAAAGGAACCTTGGAGAGATAGAGCCAGCTTGTACCCCCCATTTCGTGTTCGCCATAGATATGATCCACATAGAGATCCGGGTATTTCTGAATGCGCATTCGAGCTTCACGGATCAGGTCATCCCGTTTCCCGAATACAAGGGCCTCCCTGGGGCATATCTCCACGCATCCGGGAAGTTTTCCCTCTTCAATCCTTGGAAGACACATGGTGCATTTCATGACTCTAGGCGTCAAGGGGTTATCATATTCATAAGCGGGAATATTGAACGGACAAGCCACCATGCAATAGCGGCATCCCACGCATAAGGTTTCATCATAGCCAACCGGACCTTTTTTATCTTTCTTGAAGGCCTTGACAAAACAGGCGGACGCACATGCGGGTTCCAGGCAATGATTGCACTGCTTCTTCACGAATATAGGGTGTTGCTTTTCTGAAGAGGCCTGCTTGGACGGGGCATAACGGTTGACGACCGTATGGGTATGGACGCTTGTCCGCCGCTCCGTCTCAAGAACGCTCAGATCTTCGAAGGGGACTTTAGGATCCGGCATCTTGTTGACTTCGTTGCAGGCCTTTTCGCACTTCCTGCACCCAATACATCGGGTTGTATCGTGGAGCACACCGAAACTGCCGGGGTGTCCTTTAAATTCCTTATTCGAGGCGCCATAGGCCGCAGTACCAGCCAGTGTCGCCGATCCAGCCGCCGCACAGCCCATCCAGCCAAGAAATTTTCTTCGGGTAATCGCCATAGGTTTTCCTCTTTTCTTACGACCACAGGTTAAAGGGCATGGCCGCTATATGAATTTATCGTTTTTCTTTATGACACGCGTTGCAATCAGTCGCTTGAACCGCGTCGATATTCATTTCCTGATGACATCCGATACACTGGCCGTGATACGCGCCTTTCAGTCCGGGCCGCCCATCCTCTTTAATCCCGTCCGTTCTTCCATGGCAGGAGTCGCACTTCTGCGGTTTATCAGTTGCGGGAGTGTTGTGGTGACATCCGGCGCAAAGGGTCATATCGTTCTTGTGAAATGCTTTCGCCATGCCCGATTTTTCCACCCGCTGTTGAATGGCTTTCACAATACGGCCATGGGGGAACTCGGTGGGCTGATATTGATCGGCGATATGTCCGATCATGACCTTCTCGGGAATTTTTTCCGCTGGAATAATCCCATATCCACTCACGCGCTCCTGGGTCGTTGTTTGAAGAAGGAGCGTGATGTCATCCGGCAACATATTCTGAAGTCCAATGGCAAGAGCGTCCACGGAGTGGCAGGTTTTGCACGTGGCGTCACTGGTTCCAGAGAATCCCTTCTCCGGCATCAGGGCATGGCATCCGGCGCAATCGGACGAACTCTTTTTCTCGTTATGGCAGCCGATGCAGGTTCCATTGTTCATTCTTCCATGCATGGCGGTCTCGAGTTTTACAAATCCGCCAGCTTCAATTCCAGCCGTTGTATGGCACTCCCGGCAGCTCTTCAGAGCGTCGTGATGGCAGGTTCTACAATTATCCGACGCCTTTTCATGGAGTGTATGATTGAACGCCACCGGACTCATGTGTTGTTCCGCTGCTTTTAAAATCTCTTCCGGTGCGGCCATTTTTTTGTCCCAACCGGTGATCAACAGGAGATCGGGTTGATTCCGTTTAAGCCGGGTGGGCTCTGGAATCCGTTTTATTTTTTTCTGGGCCTCCAGGTCATGGCATCCCTTGCAGTCCACCGGGCCCGCGGGCTCCTTATTGACCGACTTCTGATGACAGGCGACACATGCGTTGTGGGCGGCCTTTCTCATGGGAGAGGCCTTTTTCAGAGTCAGGGACTCTTTTTGCATCTTTTTCCCGAAGAGCGCGTCCGACGGGTCATGACTGGAAGATTGATGGCAGTAAAAGCAGGAATCCTCCTCGCCCTTGGCGTAATAAATTTTATCCGCCGATTCGTCATAGCGGTGATGACAGGCGCCGCAGTTCTGATCTCCCTGTCCCATGGGAGGCGAAATGGATTTGGCGGTTTCATGACGGTTATGCAGGGACTTGTCGAAAGAGATAGGAGTCCAAGCGGAAGCGGCTTCTTCCCGGCTGTTATGGCAGGCCCGGCATTGGGCTTCCATGGGCCCACTCTTCTTTCCTTCCTGTTTTACCTGGGTATGGCAGGAGACGCAATTGTCATGGTAGATGGCCATGTCTGTTTCCACATTGGTGTCGGAAATGCGCATGTATTTGAAAACAAACGGCCCATCCTCTTTTTCCTTCAGATGGCAGACGCTGCAATCCTTGCCCTTTTCCTTGACATAATCCATGTGGAGATCATGGTGGAAGGTGACGCCGGGCATCTCTTCGCCGCCAGGAAGGGTGGGAAGATTGATGGTGATCCCGTCCACCCTTTCCCCTGGAAGATCGTCCGCCTTGCCATAGAGTCGTGTGTTTGTGAGAACGAGAAAAACAAGGAAGGTTGTCAAGCACGCAAAAATCAACCTTAAGGAGATGGTTCTTTTCGACATGGGAATTCCTCTTGTTGAAATTAAAAAATTATATCATCCTATATCAAACCAAATGAGTCGGATATATTCATACTGATTTAGTGGGATATACAATTAAAAGAGTTTTCTTTGATTGTCAATTCAAAAAAAATAGCGGCCACTTTTTTTTTGACATTTAGAAAGGATAGGGCTATCTCTAAAAAAAATTATACGAATGTTTATTCATTACGTTCACGTCCGTTCTAGCTTCACCTGAAAAGCCCGTTCATTGGAAGTGACAGCGGAAATACTACATCTCTTTATAGTTGGGGGACACTTCCCATGGATCGATGGATTGAGCGCTTGATTGCGCACCATAAACCCGTTTTGATCACTCTCTTGCTTCTCACGCTTCCATTTGCCTACTATTTCTCAAAGCAGACCTATTTTAATCATATCTCTGTTTTTTTTCCGAAAAATGATCCAGGAATCGTATATTATGAAGCATTCCAGAAAAAATTCGGAAATGATGAGGTAGCCGCCATCGTTTTCAAGACAGGAGATATCTTCACGGCGAAAAACATCACGCTAATTCGGCGCATCACCGACGCCATCAAGGATTTCAAGGGGGTGCAGCGGGTTACAAGCATCACCGAAGTGGAGGTGGCCAAATCCCATGAAGATACGGTGGATTTTCAGAAACTCCTTCCGGAATCGATCACCAATTCCCCTCAGGATCTTGCAGAAGCAAGGAGCCTCGCGGTGAAGCACCCCATTATTGCAGGAAATCTCATTTCCAAAGACGGCGCCACAACCGCCATTGTGATCGAGCTTGAACCCTCCACCTCAAACGAAGAGAAACGAGACCTCTTACAGAGCATCCGTGAAAAAACCGAGCGTATCGCGAATGGAGCCGTAACGCTTCATTTTTCCGGAGGATCCTATCTTGAAGTGGAGATCAGCGGCCTCACCGAGAAGGACAACAAAAAATTCACCCCTATCACTTTCTTCATCATCATCGTCGTGGTCTATCTCTT
>JAGVHJ010000143.1 GCA_020056645.1 Desulfobacterales bacterium | reverse complement strand
CGAAATACTTTTATGTATTCCTGCGGTTAAAATTTTCGCCTTCCTTGAACTCGAAAAAAAATCTTGGTTTTCGTTCGGGCACTAGTTAGATTTATTTTTTTGATTTGAATTGTGTCATGTTTAAACTCGTGGGGCAATCCCTAAAAAACGTTATTTTTATCTCTCATACTCCGCAACAAACTCCCGAACAAAAGCGCGAAACGAACAAAAGGCGTTTTTGCCAAGTTCATGAATATGTGCTGGATGGTTACCATCGTTTCATGAAATCTTGGGAGTAAAAACCTCAAAATCCACAAAATTCCTTTTAATCCGCCGGTTAAATATGATATGGCACAACTCATTTATTTACTTATGATCGAGAAATCGTTTTTTTTCGGAGGATAGATGAAATCAACCACACCTGTCAGCATGGACGCCTTGTTGAGCCGTCCGGAAATCAAACGGATCGTCGACCGGGTGAGCCCCGAGGAAGAGGAACGGCGGACCTATGCGCCCCCCCGGTGCAAGGCCTTCGCACGCCCGGTTACGATCCTGAAAGAAACCAATGAGTACTCGTTTTTCAAAGATCTGGAGGCGAAGGCGAAGCTGCCCCATATCATCGATAACCCGGTTCAGACCATCGTCGGGGTCACCAACCCTGACCAGACCCAGCTTGACCACTATACCCGGGAACTGAGGATCGGCATCGTGTTTTCCGGAGGGCCTGCGCCTGGCGGCCACAATGTCATCGCAGGCCTTTTTGACGCCATGA
Source organism: Desulfobacterales bacterium (assembly GCA_020056645.1). Lineage (GTDB taxonomy): Bacteria > Desulfobacterota > Desulfobacteria > Desulfobacterales > JAHIVH01 > JAHIVH01. The sequence goes on along the minus strand of JAGVHJ010000143.1, from coordinate 1,770 downwards.
AAAAAGCCAATCCCAACAGCACTCTCTATGGGTTTTTTTTAGGGCCCGACGGCGTAATCGAGGGACAATACATTGAGATCACCGAACCCATTATCAACCGCTATCGAAACATGGGCGGCTTCTCCATGATCCGGACCGGGCGGACCAAAATCGACTCTTCGGCCAAGACCAAGCAGGCTCGGGAAACCTGTCTGAAACTCAAGCTGAACGCCCTGGTGATCGTGGGCGGGGACGACTCAAACACCAACGCCGCGTTTCTGGCCGAAGAGTTGTATAAAGACGGCATTCAGGTGATTGGAGTTCCCAAAACCATCGACGGCGACATTCAGGTCCGGGACAGCCAGGGAAAAATTCTCTGCGCCATGTCCTTTGGCTACCATACGGCGGCCCGTTCCTTTGCGAGAAACATCGGCGGCCTCTGTGTGGACAGCAGTTCGGATGTTAAATATTGGCACATCTGCAAGGTCATGGGCCGCGTGGCCAGCCATCTGGCCCTTGAGGTGGCCCTTCAGACCCACGCCAACCTGACCCTGATCGGCGAGGATCTGGCCGACTATGTGGACGAGGAGAGGCTCGCCAAGGCGAAGGCGGAAGGAACCACCGATTACAGCGCCTATGGCATGACCCTGCGCCATCTCTCGCGGATGATCTGCGACGCCATAATCCGGCGGGCAAAAGTTGGCAAAAATTACGGGGTGATTGTCATTCCCGAAGGGGTGCTGGAGTATATCAATGAGATCCAACTCATCATCACCAAGCTAAACACCATCATCGCAGATTACAACCACACCCACGACAAGGATTTCCACACCGCCTTCACCACCCTCGAAAGCAAGCTCGAATATCTGCGGCGGCTTGTTCGGGGCATCGGTCCGGATATCTCTCCGGCCCTGTGGAACGCCCGCGACGATGAGCTCTTCAACGACATGCCGGAATTTTTCCAAAAAGGGCTTCTACTTGAACGGGACAGCCACGGCAATTTCCAGTTCTCCCAGGTCGAGACCGACCATGTCATCATGCGCATGGTCAAGGACTACCTGAATATTCAAAAAGAGAAAGGGCTTTACTCCCTGGGCGTCGAAAGGAGCTATTTTAATAGCATGCTGGAAAGAGAGGGGCTCGATCCCGCCATATATGGGCCGATCATGTTCGAAAATTATCCGGATGGAGAATATCTGAGGATCAAGAACACCATCATGTCCATGAAGACCCTGAAGCAGGCCTTTTCCAGAAGCGGGAAACTTGATCCGGAAGCGGGCCTTCCCTCCGCGATTGAAAAAATCTATAAAAAATCGGTTCCGAAATTCAAGACACAGACCCACTTCTTCGGTTATGACGGGCGCGGCGGCGACCCCACCCGGTTCGATTGCGACTACACCTACAACCTGGGCCAGACCGTTTTCAGCCTGGTGGTGAATGGAGCGACCGGACAGATGGCCGCCATCAAAAACCTGGAGCAGGAATTCCCCAAATGGGAGCCCATCGGCATTCCCATCGCCCCCCTCATGCGCCTTGAAGAGAGAGCGGGCCGGATGACCCTTGTGATTGAAAAAAGCCTCGTCGATCTGGAGTCGAACGCATTCCGGGTCTCCAAGGCCCTGAGGGAGAAGTGGCTTGCCGCCACTCCAGAAAACGATGACTACCGGAGCCCCGGCCCCATCCGTTTCACGGGGAAAAGCGAGGAGGAGCGGCCCATCACCCTGATGCTCAACTCTATTTAAAACGTAACTATTCAGTATGGCCTTTCTTTAGTGGCGAAAAGGCCCTTTT
>JAGVHJ010000032.1 GCA_020056645.1 Desulfobacterales bacterium | reverse complement strand
GCTCAACCTGATCCGGAAAAATGAGAACGGATTATGGGAGGCGACCGACACCGCGGTCACGACAGGCCCGGAGGTTGAGTCCCTCGTGATCGCCAATTTCCACCGGGAGATGCTCGCCATGGCCAAGGAGGCCATCGAGCGGTTCCCAAGGGAGAAGCGGGACATCAGCTCCCTCACCTTGTCGATCAACGAGACGAGCATCCTCGAATTGAAAAAAAGAATCGCCCTGTTCAGGAAGGAGCTGCTCCAGTTTGCGTGCAGCGAAAAAGAGTCCAATCAGGTCGTTCAGATCAATTTTCAGCTTTTTCCTTTAACCGAAACCGATTCACAAGGAGACAAACCATGATAAAAAAAACCGGCCCAACCTTCTATTGGATATGCCTGCTGATCATGCTCTTCCTCCCGGTTCTTTTCACGGGATGCAGCGCAAACGGCGGCACGGAGATCGGAAACCCCATTTTCCAGGATTTTGAGATGGGAACCTTTTCCAACAACGAGGATCTTCGCGCCTATATTCTCGATCAATACGCCAAAACTGTCCTGCCCGATTACACCTATGGCCCAGTGATGCTTCCAGATATATCGGATGACAGCCTGGCCGAAGAGCCCGGAACCGGGGAAAGCGAAGACTCAGCCGGCGGCGATGACCATTCCGACACCAACCTTCAGGAGGAAGGGGTGGACGAATCCGACCTGGTGAAAAACGATGGCCGCTATATCTACATCGCACGGAACGACCGCGTCGCCATCGTGGACGCGGAAAATCCCGCCGCCATGCGGGAGAAGGCCGCCATCACGGTCGATGGGAGCGTGGACTCCCTATACCTCTATGGCGATACCCTGGTGATTCTCTTTGTCAAAGACGCCGGTTACAGAAACAACTGGAACTATCCCCTTGAAGCAGAGGTCATGGATATCGGTTACTGCTACTGGATTCCTGTCAATTCCAAGATCGGGGTCCGGATCGTCACCGTCACCGATCCCGCGCTGCCGGTCACCGTGGCGGAAACCGTCATCGAAGGAAACCTCATCTCTTCAAGGCGGATCGGCGGGAAGCTCCACCTGATTCAGCAATTCCTGCCGGACCTCCCGCCCTTTGAATACGCCTATGATCCTCACAGGGAGAGCCTTTCGAGCGTGACCGCCTCAAATCAGCAAAAACTGGAAAAGACACCCTTGGCCGATCTGGTGCCCGGTTACACGACCATGGACGGAAACGGCAAGGAATCGGAAGAGATCCAACTGGTTTCCTATGACGATTTCTACAAACCCGGAGTGACGAGCGGCGGCAGCGTGGTCACCATCACCACCATTGATCTTGATGATCCGGCAAAGCCCCTTGAAAGCAAAGGCGTGGTCGCCGACGCCCATACCATTTACGCATCCCCATCGGCCCTCTACCTGGCGTCGACCCGGTGGGACGAGACCCAATATCAGGAAGGCGCCTATTCGGATGTTTACCGGACCTACCTCTACCAGTTCAGTTTTACAGAGAGCGGCGTAACCGCGACTGGAACAGGCGAGATTTCTGGAAAGATCCTCAATCAGTTCTCCCTGGGTGAATATGAGGATGTGCTCCGGGTCGCGACGACCAATGGCGACACCTGGCTTGGGGATAGCGTCACCAACAGCGTTTACTGCATCAAGGCCAACGAGGGGCGACTGAATGTGATCGGCGAAATAAAGGATATCGCCAAAGGCGAGACCATCTATGCGGCCCGGTTCATGGGGAAACGAGGCTATCTGGTCACCTTTGTCCAGACCGATCCCCTCTTCACCCTGGATCTCTCGGACCCCACCCATCCCGTCATCGCCGGAGAACTGAAGGTTCCGGGCTACTCCACCTATCTTCACCCCCTTTCAGACGACTATCTTCTGACCATCGGGCAGGATGTTTCTATCTTCGATGGCGCGGTTCTTCCCCAGGGCGTCCAGCTCTGCATCTTCGATATCCGGGACTTCTCGAACCCAACGCTTTTGTTCCAGGAAACCATCGGAAGCCGGGGAACCTATTCCGAAGCGCTATACAACCACAAGGCCTTCACCTACTGGGCGTCGAAAAATCTGCTGGCCATTCCCGTGGATTTATATGAGGAGAGCAGCGAGAGCCCTGCCGATACTTGGGGAACATACCTATACTCCGGGCTCTATGTTTACAGAATTGATCCCGAATCGGCCGGTTTCTCACACCTTGGAACCCTGAAAAGGGGCCAAGGCGCGAATGATTATTATTCCTATGGCTGGTCACGGGGGCTTTTCATGGGCGATTATGTTTTTGACGTCGGGCCGGATGGGGTAAGATCTGCGGCATATGAATCGATAGAGAGCACTCAAAGTTCCCTGACGTTGTCCTATTAACGCTTTAAACCGGTCATTTTTATACGAGGCGACTCTCCGCACCTGGATGCATCTTAACACGCTGGATGCATCCAGGTTGTTTTCCCCATTTTAAAAAAGCACCCCACCCCCCACAAAACGGCTGAACAGATACATCACAAAGGGAATGGAAAGAAGGGAAAAAAGAGAACTGGAGACAAGGAACTGGTTCGCTATATTCCCATCCCCCCCTACCCGCTCCACCACCACCGGAATGGCCGTGATGGGTGGCATGGCGCTCTGAATGAAAAACATCAGGGCGATTTCGTCTG
>JAGVHJ010000033.1 GCA_020056645.1 Desulfobacterales bacterium | reverse complement strand
GGGGGGGGAAGCCGCCATTTCATCAAAACCTGCGGCAAAAGAGCGGGAGATATGGAACTGATTATCGCATTCGTCATCGGCATCTGCCTGATAACCGGCTATGTCCCCGTAAAATCCCCCCCGGTGGGCGAGCTCACCCTTGCCCTCTCCCCAGATCAAACCCTGAGAATCCGGACCAAGGTCACCCCCAGCTCAATCCTCCAATATAAGGATATCATCAAGCAGACCTATGATTACAGTTGCGGTTCCGCCGCCCTTTCCACCCTTCTGCGCAACTATCTGGGGGAGGATATCACCGAGCAGCAGGTGATCCAGGGGCTTTTGACCCACGGAGACAAGGATCAGATCATCAAAAGACGGGCCTTTTCCCTCCTGGACATGAAAAAATATGTCGGTGTCCTGGGATATGAAGGGGCGGGCTACCGGGCCGAGATCGAAGACCTGAAAGATCCGGCCAACTGGCCATTGATCATTCCGGTCACCCTTTTCGACTACCGCCATTTCGTGGTCATGAAAGGTGTTCATGACGGCCATGTCTTCATCGCGGACCCATTCAGCGGAAACAGCAGCTACCCCTTATACGCCTTTGAAAACATGTGGTACGACAAGGTCGTTTTCATCGTAAGGCCAAAAGGAGGCAAGGGGCTGTCGGCTCTGAAACTGAAAAACCGGGATCTTCGATACATCACTGAAAGCGACGCCAAACGGCTGATCATGGAACGGTTTAGGCCCTTTGACACACCTTCCAATGTGAAAATGACCCATTTTCCCGGTCAGAAACAATATTACAAACCATGATGGGGAGGCCATCCAAATTGCATAGACCTTTTCTGACAGTCATCATCGGCGTATCGGTTCTTCTCTTCTTCTCCTTTCAGGCCTCTTCCCAGGAACGATTTCAGCACAGCTCCTCGGATCCCGCCCTCACCTCCTGGGAGGTGTTCGACGAAGGTGAGACCGACACCCCCTCCGCATGGTCTTCCGCGAACGGCGTCATCGATCAATCAAGCAACATCTATGGGGGAGGCGCTGGCATGGAGCCCGAGAAACCCGGCACCATGGCCATATCCGGAAATCCCGCATGGTCGGACCTTCAGTTCGCCCTTCACCTCCTATCCAGGGACGATGACGCCCTGGGAATCGTTTTCAGATTTCAGGACTCGAAAAACTACTACCGGTACGCCATGGACAAACAGCGGAACACGATCCGGCTAGTCAAATTCGTGGAGGGAAATCTCTCGATCCTTGCCGAACGGCCTTTCGCCTATAATAAAAACGAATGGTACGCCGTGAGTGTCAAGGCCGCCGGACCCGACATTCAGATTCTTTTGAATCACCGGCCGGTCATAACGGTGACCGACGCCACGTTCGCCAAAGGCCGGATCGGCCTCTACTGCTGGGGAAACAAGGGCGCCTCTTTCAAAGATATTATAGCCGCCCCACTTGAAAGGTCCGCCCCTTCCAGGGTGCCCGAGCTGGCCATGGCTCCTCCGGGCATAGAGAGCGCATCTCCCCCTCCGGCGACACCTGAGGGCAAGTCCGGCTATGGAAAAGCGCCGGTCTCCAGCATGGAGATTCTTACCCGGGAAGTGGAACTTCTCAAGAAGGAGGTCCGGACCCTTCGGGAAGAGGCGGAGATAAGGCGGCAGCTTCAGATGACCGAAGATGAAAAATCCGAGGAAGAAGAGGAGCTTTTGACGGCGGCTGGACGGGAATACACCCTCCTCAAAAAAGGAACCCTGGGATTTGAGTACAACTTTTCCTACTCCTACTACTCCCTGGACGCCATCAGCGCAATTTATACCGTGAACAAGTTCAGCAACCACAACCTGAGCCACAGCCTCTTTATGGAATACGCCCTTTTCGATAACCTCACCCTGAACATGGACATTCCCTTCACCTTCAAGCACTACGACGAGGACAACGAATCCAAATGGATCAACGACCTGGGCGACTTCCGGTTCGGCCTCCAGTTTCAGCCTGTCAAAACCAGCGCCGACAAACCCGCCGTGATCCTGACATCGAACCTCTCGTGCCCCACGGGAAGAAGCCCCTACGAAATCAATTCCGCCACGGATCTCGCCACTGGAAACGGCATCTATTCTCTCAGCACCGGGCTCTCCGCTTCGAAAACCATCGACCCCATCATCGCCTTTGGAAGCGTGGGATACACCTACAATTTCACCGAAACAGGCCTCAATTACAAATATGGGCCGAGCGAGGAGACGATCAAGGAGGTCGACAGCGGGGATTATATCACCGCCAGCGCCGGATTCGCCTACTCCCTCTCTTATATGGTTTCCCTGAATATGAGCTATCAATTTTCCTACGCCATGGACTCCACCTACCGATTCAGGAATGAGGCATCCCCTAGCCAGGAAGTGGCGGGAGGGGTGTCGTCGATTTTCAGCATCGGCATGGGATTCCGGGTCGCCAAGACCCAGAGCGTCATTACAAGCATCGCCATGGGGTTCACAAACGACGACCCCGATTTTCTGATATCCGTGAGGGTTCCCTTTGAACTTAACCTCGTCAAATAGATCGCAAAGCCATCGGAATCAGACTCCCATGATGAAAAGGTCATGTTTAATTGACGGGTTCCTTCTCCTCCTCTTTCTTGTCACGCTCTCTCTCTTCAACCAGGAAGCCCGAGCCTCCCTGAGCGAACAGATCGCCATTGATTCCAAGGCCGTATCCCTCGCAAACACCGTCACCTCCTCCCCGCCGGGAATCATGTCCATCCATTACAACCCCGCGGGCCTCTCCCAGTTGAACGACGGCCAGCAGTGCTTTATCTCCGTCAAGGCCATGCTCCTCGAAATTTCGGGGAAATTCGAGGCGGACCCGGAGTTTCCGGGATTTTTAGGAGGACGTTACAACGACGACCCCCTTGATGGGAAAAAGGGGAAGACCAGCCATCTCCGGGTCCGGGCCCCTTTTATTGATGAAATCGATGTTCCCGGCGGAGCCATCGCCGCCCCTATCGCGTTTGGATTTTCCTATCGGAAAGAGCACTCCCCATGGACCTTCGCCAACGGATTCTATCCGCCCTACGTGGGAGGATTCGCCCACAATGACGCGGATGACCCCATGGTCTACGGCGGAAAAGCCCTCTATATTCAGCACTTTGTTTATCTCTCCCCCAGCTTCAGCTATCAGTTTTCCGATGATTTTGCAGCCGGGCTCTCCATAGGCATCGGCCAGTCAGCCTTGGGCGCCGAGTTCGACATCCGCGCCCCTAATGAACTGGTGGCCTTAACCAGTGAGCTGGGTGAGACAAGCAGCGACTTGGACATCCCCATCCTTTCCCAGCTCGTGGCTCCCGCGCCCTGGTTTGGAGGAGGAATCAATCCCTATGATCCGATCGCCCAAGTCAAATTCAAGATCAGGGATGATTTCACCCCCTCGTACAATATCGGCATGTTGTGGGAGCCCGCAAAATGGTTTACCCTGGGTCTCTGCTACCAGAGCGAGGTCCGGGCCAAGATGCGGGGGGAGTATGTGGCAGCCCTGGGAGAAAATTTTCAGAACGCCATCAGCTGGCTGGGGTCGTCGCCCACCACCCTTGTCATGGCCCAGGTGCTGGGGCTTCCCACGGAATCGAAACAATATGAAAAGGGCTATTGCATGGTGGAGTTCGTTCTCCCCAGACGCATTCAGGCGGGGATCACCCTCCGGCCCTTCAAATCCTTAAAGCTCATGACCGACATGCACTGGACAGAAGGGTCGGTGAATAAATATCTGGGCGTCCACTTCGACCAGGATATGCAGGTGTTCCAATTCATCAGAATACTCGGGTATTCCGGGGGCTCCCGATCTCTGGTCGCGGAACTCAACATGAAAAACACCCTCCACTTCAGCTATGCAGCCGAGTTTCAGGCCCTGGATTGGCTCTCTTTGCGGTGCGGGTATGAGGGACGGGAGTCGTCAGTCCGGGATGACTACTTCACGCTCCTATCGCCTTTTCCCGATCTCCATATCTACGCAGCAGGCGCGGGCGTCACCTTTAAGAACGGCCTACAGATCGATTTTGGGGGCAGCTATATCTGCAACAAAGGATATAAAATTCCCAACAACTCCAGCAAGCAGCTCAACTCCACCAACTTTACGGATATTGTCTACAATCCATACGCCGGTCTAAACTATGAGCAGGATCTCGAAATCTTCGAACTGGGAATGACTTTCACCATGCCGGTCTCTGTCATGGGCCAGGGAATCGACCGGGCTTTCACCCTGACAGAACGATTGATCGATAGCGTGACGCCCTTTTAGCCCTTACCCTCTGGCCCCCGCTTTTTTCCGGAGGAAGCGAAAAAATCAAAAATAGGTTTAAATGGTTGGAAATCCTCAATTTTTTTCTTGGCGATCTCTGAAACATCCAAGCCGAAATGGAGCATCTTCTTGAACTGTTCGTCAAAAACCGTTTTCTGGGAGACATAGCTTCTGATCACCTGTTGCAAGTAAGTTTCGAAGAATTCGCTCAGCACATTGTCTCCATACTGGATGATGAGATGAAGAAGGGGCGACGGGAGAAGGCTATTCTTCTGCTTGGCCTCCTCCAGGACGATCTGGGTGAGGATGAAAGAGGTGACATCTTCATCGGTTCCCACATCCCTGACTTCCACGATTGTGCCTTTCCTGATCATATCCCCGACATTTTTCAGGGTGACATAGGTGCTGGTGGAGGTATCGTACAATCGTCTGTTCGGATACTTTTTAATCAGCACGCGCTGGGTCGCCATCATTCCATTCCCTTTTTATTCCAGTTATTTCCGAAGGAAATCATCCTTTACAAATCCAATGATCTAATATAAGGTTTTTAACAAAACAGTAAAAATCAGGCAGATCTTAAACTGGCCGATACAATACCACAAGATAATTTTGCAACTATTCAGTATGGCCTTGCTTTAGTGGCAAACGGGCTTTTCGCCATCTTGATGAATAGCTGCTGAATCGTTACATATTTTTTTTGATTTTGGCGTCCCGTTCGATTCGCTTTAGCCCTATTAACCCTTTACTCATATTGCCCATACTTGGAATAGAATGACGGTAGCCGACACCCTCTCAACCCATATCGAAATGCTCTCGACCGATTTTCTTCTGGCTGATCCCACATCCCAGACCGACATCGACCATCTGGAGATGCTCTTCAGGGTGCTTGATGAGGAGCCGTGGAAGAGTCTCTTTCCCGACATAGCCGAAATCGCCCGCCAGGCCATGGATCTTCTCCGAAAACATCTAAAAAGCCCCGATGAAAATGGGTTGCTGATTTTCGACGCCTTGGGTGACCTCATCTGTGATATTCAAAACAGGTTACGGAAACGAAGCCTGATGGAACCAGCCGATCCCGGACCTGGGATGGAAGGGCTTTCCCATCCCCCCTCTCCGCCCCTGGCTGCAACCGGGGATAGCGCTCCCGATAGCGCCTCCTCTCCCTCGCCTCACAACCGAGGATTGAGACACCCCGGAGCCCTTCCCGACCACCTGGACATGGGGGTGTTCGAAGAGTTTCTCGCGGCCCAGCCGGAAGTGATTCAAAAAATGGAGACCCTGATTTTAAACCTTGAGCACTCCTTTTCGGAAAAAGATATGGCCGAGTTGAAGCGGCTGATCCATACGGCCAAGGGAGAGGCGGGGTTTCTGAATCTCGCCGATGTCGAGCGAGTGCTGCACCAGGTCGAAGCTTTTCTGGAACAGGGGTTTGAAAAAAAATCGTCAGATCTCCTTCTTTCCATGGTGGATTGGCTTAAAAAGAGCTGCGAGATCTATTCCGGCTGGGAGGGCGTGCCCCCCCCAGTCGAGCCTCTTCTCCTCCGGCTGGGGCAAAAAAGAGAGGCGGCCTCTCTTCCGCTGGAAAGCGAGCCTTCATCTGCCGGACCATCGGCC
>JAGVHJ010000181.1 GCA_020056645.1 Desulfobacterales bacterium | reverse complement strand
AGGATATTGAGCATCAAGAGGGGCGTCTTCTTCGGATTTCGCAAACCGCGCACCATCCGGATCGACATTTGTTGGAGGTGGCGATCAAATGCCTGCATATCAAGGATCGTCAAATTCTTCAGGAAGTGAGGGAAACCCATTGGATGAGATATTATTCACTTTCTGAAATCAAGGCGAAGCTTTCTGCGCATCATTTCGAGATCGTCGAACTATCGCCCTTTTTAAACCCAGGCGGCCAGATAGAAGATGCGTTTACTCTTCAGATCGTGGCTCGCCGCAGATAGGAGATGCGTATGGGAATACCTGTGAATATCCCGCCGATACCAAAAAATGCGATTGCTTATGTTACGCAGACAATTGAAAAAAATTGGATTTCTTCATTGTGTCTGGATGAATCGGTTAACTATATCGATAAACTGGAAAAAGGGTTCAGTGAGTTTGTTGGTTCAAAATTCGGTGTCACCGCCACCAGCGGTACTGCGGCTCTCGACTTGGCGGTCGCCGCCTTATCCATAGGGCCGGGGGATGAAGTCATCGTGCCAACATTTACCATGATCGCAACGGCAGCTTGTGTTATCCGCAACGGAGCACAGCCGGTGTTTGTGGATTCCGATCCAGACACATGGTGTATCGATGCGAAACGTATCGAAGCCGCAATTACCGAAAAAACCAAAGCTATCATTCCGGTGCATATCTATGGGTACCCTGCAGACATGGATACGATTTTAAGAATCGCCGAAAGATACAATTTGCTGGTGATCGAAGATGCCGCGGAGGCTATCGGAACCCTCTATAAGGGGAAAATGGCTGGTGGGATAGGCCATATCGGTTGTTTCAGCTTTTACGCCAATAAAACAATGACCTGTGGCGAGGGGGGCATGCTGGTTACAAATGACTCTCAAATCGCCAGGCGAGCGGCCATGTTAAAGGATCAGGCCTTTGGCCATCCACGGTTCATACATGAAGAGATCGGGTTTAATTACCGCATGAGCAATCTGACCGCCGCTTACGCCTTTGCTTCATTCGAGGAGGTGAACGGATATATTCAAAGAAAGCTCGATATCGCCGGGCTTTATCATTCTCTTTTGTCTAATGTGGAGGGTCTTGTCTTACCGCCTTCAGGCGATACAAATATTAAAAGTACCTATTGGATGTATGGCATCCTGTTGAATAAGGCCATTTTCGGAAGAGCCAAACAAGAAGTCAGGGATCTCTTACAGAAAGAGTTCAAGGTGGATACCCGTGATTTCTTTTTTCCCATGCACAGGCAGCCGGTCATGATTACAAAAGGGTTTGTTGATCACGGTTTTTCTGCTCCGGTCGCCGATCATCTTTGGGAATCGGGTTTTTATCTTCCATCAGGAGTGACATTGAGCCATCAACAGATCGAATTTGTCTGTAACGCATTGAAATCGCTGAAACGTTGAGGAGATGAAATGGTTAGTGCAGGTATTATTGGGGTGGGCTCTTTTGGGGAAAAACGTGCTAAAGCGATATTGGCCACAAACAACGGGTGCCTGGCAGGCCTGGCCGACATCAATGCAAACCGTTCCGAAACTCTGGCGCGGCAGCTCAATTGCGCCTCTTTTTTACCGCAGGAGCTCTTGGAAAATCCAGATATTGACGCAGTCATCATTTCCGTTCCCAACCGATATCATATGGAGTATGCTGTCGCGGCCCTTAAGAACGGTAAACATGTGTTGTGTGAAAAGCCCTTGGCCCGAGACGTTTACGAGGCGTCCCAAATCGTCTCGGCGGTGGAAAGATCCGGTCGGCTCTTTAAGACAGGCTCCAATCACCGATATTTTAACAGTGTAAAAAAGGCCTACGAAATTTTTCACAGCGGCTATATCGGAGAAGTGGTCAGCTTTAACGGCCGTATCGGAAATAATGGCGAGCGGATCAAAGACTCCTGGTTTGGCGACAGGGAGTTGAGCGGTGGTGGCGCCATGCTCGATAATGGATGCCATCTGTTGGACATTGCAAGATGGTTTATGGGAGATTTTATCTCGGGCGTTGGAATGACAGGCAATGCCTATTGGGTCGACCTCCCCGTTGAAGATATCGCAACTGGAATTTTTCAGACCGCAGATGGAAAAATCGCCACCATCAACAGCTCGTGGCGGCAACTCTCCGGCTACTTTTATTTTGAAGTGAACGGATCAAAAGGATATATTACCGTGGATGGACGTTTCGACACCCATGGCGGCGACAATATCTACTGGCAATCCATCGAGGATGGCAAGGAGATTCATTGTGTCAATTATGGTCATGTGACACCCGACTCTTATGTAAAGGAACTCTCATACTTTTTTGAGTGTATCCTTCTGGGGGTAAGCCCCCAGCCTTCGGTTTACGATGGTCTGGAGGTCATAAAAATGGTGGAAAGCGTCTACGCCTCACGTCCTCTTCTTAAAACGTAACTATTCAGTATGGCCTTGTTTAGTGGCAAAAAGGCCAAGAAGCTCCCGAAAAAAATAGGGAACGAACAAAACGGACTTTTTTCGCCATCTTGATGAATAGCTGCTGAATAGTTACCTTAAAACTCCCTATGTCCCTGCTTAAAAAAAGTGGGCACAGAATT
>JAGVHJ010000436.1 GCA_020056645.1 Desulfobacterales bacterium | reverse complement strand
CTCGATCTTCAAGTTTTTAGGAAATTTGTTCAAATCCAAGGCGGAAAAAAATTTTGCCCGCAGGAATACATGAGGTATTTCGAGGATCAAAATTTTTTTCCAACGCCGGAGTTGGGGAAATTACAGGGGAATCGCATGTAGAATGGGGTTTAGTGAATGTTTTAAACAATGACTTGAGTTTATGATAAATACCTCCTGCGGCCAGCTTTTAAAAAGCTGGGCAAATAGGTTTTTAGATGGTGTTTATAGAACCTTTTCTACCATGTTTGGCAACCTTTTCAAAAGGTTGGCTCCCGGCAGGGCCGTTAAGGCGAATCCTACATGCGATTCCCCTGGGGGAAATTAACAAAAACTTGAACATCGAGTAAAAGTCGTCTAAGAGACGAAGGAAGCGATCTGAAACGATGGTAATAAGGCGGCCTATGGCGCTCAACGAAAAAACAATCCGGTTTTTGGCCGCTGGCGGCTATGCGGGTCGCACACCGTTTGCTCCCGGCACATTTGGCGCTCTGGTGGGTCTTCCCCTTTCTTTTCTGTTGTCTTTTCCACCCTTTTCCCTAGGGTTTCTTGTCATTCTGGCCTTCATCCTCTTTGCCATCTGGATCGCCGATCAGGCTGAAAAAATCGAAGGGAAAAAAGATCCGGGATGGATCGTGATCGATGAGATCGCGGGCATTCTTGTCACAATGGCCGCGGCGCCCTTTACCCTAAAAAACGCCCTCCTGGGATTTTTGATCTTCAGGGGGTTTGATATTGTAAAACCCTTTCCCGTGGGATACCTGGACAAAAATTTCTCTGGCGGCCCAGGAATCGTGATCGACGATGTGGCGGCGGGCATTATGGCCAACATCGTTCTTCGGGGCCTCATCGCCGTGATATAGCATCACATATATAAAGGAAGAGTAGACACGGATACGGAAACCCTACGCGCATTCATCGCCATTCCCATTCCCGGTGATGTTGTCCGGGAGATTTCAGGGATTCAGGCGGACCTGATGGCCCATCTCTCCGGCATCTCCTGGGTCAAACCGGAGGCCATGCACCTGACCCTCAATTTCCTGGGAGACGACACCCCGGCGGACCAGGTTAGGGATATTCTACAGCAGATGGAAAAAGCCGCGAAGGGCATCGCTCCTTTTTCGATCGCCATCAAAGGCGTCACCGCCTTTCCCGATCTGAAACGGCCCAGGGTGGTGGTTTCAGAAATCGATGGCGAGGCTCAAATCCTTTCAACTCTTAAAAAGAACCTCGACCGTTCCCTTTCATCCCTTGGATTCCCCATGGAGACCCGGCCCTTCAAGGGCCATCTGACCCTGGGACGGATCAAAAACAGAATCGATCCCGTTATGTTCAGAAAGAGGCTGAGCGGCCACACGGCCTTTCAGACCCGCGCCTTCGAGGCTGTCCGAATGACTTTATTCAGAAGCGAGCTTAGGCCATCGGGGCCTCGTTATCATGAACTGGGGAGCATTGAATTTCCATCTTTATGATTTTTTATCAAAAGCATCTTTTTTCTTTGAAACCATGGTGGAACATGTGTCATAAATAGCGGCTGAAATGAAAAAGGACGTTTTTCAAACGATCGACACTTAAATAGGGAGGGTTTCATGGGTAAGGCTGAGGTTACCGTGAGCAAGTCTTCAGAAAAATTGAAGGCGGTAGAGACCGCCATGAGTCAGATTGAGCGGCAGTTCGGCAAAGGGGCCATCATGAAACTCGGCAAAAATGAGATCGCCGCGGTCCCGGTTGTCTCCACCGGTTCCCTGGCCCTTGACAAGGCCTTGGGTATCGGAGGTCTTCCCACAGGCCGGGTCACGGAAATCTATGGGCCGGAGTCCTCGGGTAAAACGACCTTGGCCCTCCATGCCGTGGCCGAGTCCCAGAAAAAGGGAGGCATCGCCGCCTTTGTGGACGCCGAGCACGCCCTCGACATCGCTTACGCAAAAAAACTCGGCGTTAATTGCGACGAACTTCTGGTCTCCCAACCGGACACGGGCGAGCAGGCCCTTGAAATCGTGGACATGCTGGTAAGAAGCGGGGCCATCGACATCATTGTGGTGGATTCTGTAGCGGCCCTGGTTCCCCGGGCGGAGATCGAAGGAGAGATGGGAGACTCCCACATGGGCCTCCAGGCCCGGCTTATGAGCCAGGCATTGCGAAAACTGACCAGCAATATTGGAAAAACAAAGACCACCCTCATCTTCATCAACCAGATCCGGATGAAGATCGGCATCGTTTTCGGAAATCCGGAAACAACCACCGGTGGCAACGCCCTCAAATTTTACGCATCCATCCGAATGGAGGTCCGGCGAACCGCCGCGATCAAGGAGGGCCAGGAGACCACCGGCAACCGGACCAAGGTCAAGATCGTGAAAAACAAGATGGCCCCGCCCTTCAAGGAGGCGGACTTTGACCTCATGTACGGTGAAGGCATTTCAAAAACAGGGGAGCTCATCGATATGGGCGTTGAGCTTAACCTGGTTGAAAAATCGGGATCCTGGTACGCGTACAACGGCGAGCGGATCGGCCAGGGTAGGGAAAACGCCAAAAACTTTCTGAAGGATAATCCCGATACCTTAAACACCCTTTATGACAACATCAAAAACGCGATCGGCCTTGCCGCCATCGTGGAAAAAGCGGAAGAAAAACCGATGAGCGCGGAGAATTAAGAGCATGACAGGCAATGATGCAAGAGAATTGTTCCTTGACTATTTCAGGAAAAACGGCCACCAGATTGTAAGAAGCTCTTCGCTGGCGCCCCACGACGACCCCACCCTCCTTTTTGTAAACGCGGGAATGGTTCAGTTCAAGCGGACCTTTATGGGAGAAGAAAAACGGAATTACGTCACCGCCGCGACCGCACAGAAGTGCGTCAGGGCCGGTGGAAAGCACAACGACCTCGAGAACGTGGGCTACACGGCCCGTCACCACACCTTTTTCGAGATGCTGGGCAACTTCTCCTTTGGTGATTATTTCAAGGAAAAAGCGATTGTATCCGCCTGGGATCTTCTCACCAACGGCTACCGCCTTCCGGTGGAGAAACTCTGGGTCACCATTTTTTTGGACGATGACGAGGCCTTCGATATCTGGCGGAAGGGGATCGGGGTGGCTGAAGAGCGGATTGTCCGGATGGGGGAAAAAGACAATTTCTGGGCTATGGGCGAGACCGGGCCCTGCGGCCCTTGCAGTGAAATCCACATCGACCGGGGGGCGGACCACGGCTGCGGAAAACCCGATTGCAAGATCGGGTGCGACTGCGACCGGTTCCTTGAAGTGTGGAACCTGGTTTTCATGCAATTCTACAGGGACGAGACCGGCAAACTCACCCCGCTTCCCAAACCCAGTATCGACACGGGCATGGGACTTGAACGGATCGCCTCGGTGGTTCAAAACACCGCTACCAACTACGGCACCGATCTCTTTCTGCCCATCATCGAAAAGGTTTCTTTCCTATCGGGCGTAAGGCCTGGAAGCGCCTACGCAAGCGATGTGGCGATGAAGGTGATCGCCGACCACTCACGGGCCGCGGCCTTCCTGATCGGAGACGGCATCATGCCCTCAAACGATGGCCGGGGATATGTACTGAGGCGCATCATGCGTCGGGCCATCCGCTATGGCCGCCAGATCGGCCTTGACAAACCCTTTCTCCACGAAACAGCCCAGACCGTCATCGACACCATGAAATACGCCTATCCGGAGCTCTCCGACGCCTGCGCCTTTATCTCAAACGTCATCGCCAACGAAGAGAAGAGCTTCTCGACGACCCTTGATAACGGCCTGAAACTCTTAGACGCTGTCCTTGGCGATCTGAACAAGGAGAAAACGCCGGTCATTTCCGGCGAGGTTATTTTCAAACTCTATGACACCTTTGGATTTCCGGTGGACATCATTCGGGATGTGGTCAAAGGAAAAGAGATCGGGCTCGATATGGAGGGCTTTGACCGGGCCATGGAAAAACAGCGGGCCCAGTCACGATCGACCACCGCCTTCACCGCCATTGGAGAACCCTATAAAACCCTCTCCGCATCCGGATTTCAACCGCTTTTCAAGGGGTACGGCGCCCTTTCTCTCGATTCCCAGATAGTGCTCATGGTGAAAGAAGGAAAAGAGGTTCTGGAGGCCAATCCGGGAGAGACGGTGGAAATCGTCACCCAGGAGACCCCCTTTTACGCGGCTTCGGGCGGCCAGACCGGGGATGGGGGAACCATCACCCAACCCAATCGAGAAGGCCTGATTCAGATCACCGATACCACGAAGGACCCCACCGGCATCATCATTCACCAGGGACGGGTCGAAAAGGGACGCTTCCGGCCAAACATGACCGTGACCCTCACGGTCGACCAGGAAAAACGGAATGCAACCGCCTTGAACCACACGGCCACCCACATCCTTCACGCGGCCTTACGAAACATCCTGGGAGACCATGTGAAACAGGCGGGCTCCCTGGTCTCCGCCGACCGTCTCCGGTTCGACTTTTCCCATTTTTCCCCGATAGATCGGGGTGATCTTGACCGGATCGAAGCGTTCGTCAACCAGAAAATCCGGGAGAACGTGGCGGTTCAAACCGAGGAAATGGACGCTGAAGAGGCGTTTAAAACAGGGGCCACAGCCCTCTTCGAAGAGAAATACGGCGACCGGGTACGGGTGGTTTCACTGGACCTCTTCAGCAAAGAGTTTTGCGGCGGAACCCACACATCGGCCACGGGGAATATCGGTCTTTTCAAAATTCTCCATGAAACCAGCATCGCCGCAGGCGTTCGGAGAATCGAGGCCTTGACTGGGGCGGCGGCCCTCGAATTTATTCAGCTCGGCGTCAATCGCCTCAATCAGGCCGCATCTCTGGTGAAAGACCGGCCCGACACAATCCTGCAGAGGCTCGAAAAGATGATCCTCGACCAGAAGGCCCTGGAAAAAGAGCTGGAAAAAATCAAATCCCAGATGGCTTCGAAGGCCGTTTCCGACATTGACTCGGAAGTGAGGGAGGTGAACGGCGTCCGGCTCTTTGTGAAAAAGGTGGCGGTCGATCATCCTGCGGGCCTGAGAGAACTTGCCGACAAGATCCGGGACCGGATCAAATCGGGCGTGGTCGTTCTGGGAGCGGTCTCAAACGGTAAAGCGCTTCTCATCGCCGTCGTCACCAAAGATCTGACGGGACGCTGCCATGCCGGAAACATCATCAAGGAGATTTCGAAAATCGTGGGCGGCGGCGGCGGCGGCAGACCCGATATGGCCCAGGCCGGAGGCTCCGAACCGGAAAAACTCGACCAGGCTTTGGAAGCGGTGATTCCCATCATCACCGGCTGATTCTGAGTCCGAAAGAGGGTAGGTAATACAAAATGATTCAGTGTATCGCAGGAGAAACCATATGGAACTAAAATATAGGGGCATCGCGACCCTCTTCAATAGTGGAGAGCTGAAGGGGTTTATCAAAACCTACCTTATCTTCCTCTTCATCATTGAAATCTTGATTTTTTGCATCTGCTTTCTGTGCCAGTTGGAGCCGATCAATATCCCCTTCCCCTGGAAAACCTACTACTTAATGGCTTTCACCATCCCCCTCGCCATCACGTTTCTCCTGGGAGTGGTTGTCAGCGCCTTCAATAACTACTTCTTTGGCGCGCACACCTCAACGCCTGAGAAGGAGCAGGCGGAACTTGCCGACGCCAAACCAGACCTGTTTCAACATTCGCTGGGCCTGGTTCGCCGGGTTCCATTCTTAATAGGACTCTTGCTCTTGACGGTCGGCGCTGTTATCTTTTCAAAATTGGATCTATTGTTTCAATTTACGGCCCAGGCCGGTGCAAAAGCAGTGAATACCATCTTGATTGGCGGCGCTGCCATCCTTGGGATCGCCGCCATCTTCGGCGTCATCTGGTTGATTTTCAACTACAAGCTTCACAAAATGCGAATGAAATGCCAGTATGAATATAAAACGGAAGTCATCAAACAACTCGGCCTGATCTTGACGGACGACCATAAATTGATCAATACGGAAGGAAAGGTCATCGCCTATCAAGACCCCTCGGAGATGCTTCTTACCAGCGGCGGCGGCTTAGAAAACAAGCCCCTGCTCTTCCAGAAGCAGGAGATCGATCTTTAACATAGATCTTCAAGTTAAAGGGGTTTGAAAAATACCACTATACCCAATTTGTCTTTAGCCGTAAAAGGCCCTTTTGTGAGTGACTTTCACTTTTTTTCGAACGAGAGTTTCGAAGGCCTTTTGCCATCTTGATGAATCGGTGCTGAATGGTGACTCCATTTTTTACCATTTTCAGGGCAAGAGGTTAACGCCATCCGATCCAGGACCGGGAATCCTCCACCCTCTCCCTCTATCATAGATATTTTCAATTATCCGTCCCCCCGCTATTGAAATTAAGAATTTTACATACCTTGGAAAAGCCCGTAAAAATGCGGGTCAAATAAGGGAATGAAGGGTTTGCCAGTCAGACCATGGATGGACAAGATAGGGGAAAAAGGGGGAGATAATGAAAAATCACTTTGCAACACCCTTGGGAATCATTGGCGTGGGCGCGTTCATCGGTGTGACGGCGGCCCTTCTTCAGTACGCTGGAAACCCGGGGAATATGGGCATCTGCGTCGCCTGTTTTATAAGAGACATTACGGGCGCGCTTGGCCTTCACCGGGCGGGCGTTGTTCAGTATCTGAGACCTGAAATAATCGGCTTTGTGATCGGTTCCCTGGCGGCGTCCATCCTCTTCAAAGAGTTTCATCCCAGGGGAGGCGCTTCTCCCATCATCCGGTTCGTGCTGGGGGCGTTCGCCATGATCGGCGCTCTTATTTTTCTGGGATGCCCGTGGCGCGCGATTCTCAGACTTGCCGGAGGCGATCTGAACGCTATTTTCGGGATCATGGGCCTTGCCGGAGGCATATTTATCGGCACCCGATTTTTGAAAAACGGGTACTCCCTGGGAAGGAGCCACGCCTGCTCTCCGGCCGCTGGATATACAACGCCCCTCATCATGAGCCTCCTCTTCCTGCTCGCCCTGATCTATCCCCAGGTGGCGGGCCAGGAGAAGAGCGGAATCCTTTTTTACAGCATCAAGGGGCCTGGAAGCATGCACGCGCCACTCATTGTATCGATAAGCGCCGCGCTTATCATCGGATTTCTCGCGCAGAGGAGCCGTTTCTGCACCATGGGCGCGTTCCGGGATCTGATCCTCTTCCGGCAGATGCACCTCTTTTCCGGACTCATCGGCCTGTTGGTTTTCGCCTGGATCACCCAAATGATTCTCGGCCAGTTCAAGCCCGGATTTGAAAACCAACCGGTCGCCCACACGCTTCACCTGTGGAACGCCATGGGAATGGTTCTGGCCGGTCTCGCCTTCAGCTTGGCAGGCGGATGTCCGGGCCGCCAACTCTTTCTCACAGGCGAAGGAGACACGGATGCCGCGATTTTTGTTATTGGGATGGCGGCGGGTGCGGCATTCGCCCACAATTTCGGCATGGCCAGTTCGCCGTCCGGTATCGGCACCCATGGTCAGGCCGCCGTCGTGACCGGGCTTCTTGTATGCACGGCCATCGGACTCACCGTGAAACAAAAATAGTCAGGAGAACAATCATGAAATCAACCATTGACGCACGGGGACTTTCCTGCCCCCAGCCGGTCCTAATGACCCTGGATGAAATTAAAAAAACATCGGAAAACGAAATTCTCGTGATAGTCGACAGCGACGTCTCCAAAGAAAATGTGTGCCGGGCCGTAGAAAGCCGGGGATGGAAGGTCATGAAAATCGATGAGGAGAACCATGCATTCCACATTCTGGTTCACAGAGGAATGGTGTGAAACTATTCTCCAGATTTAAAAAAAAAATCTTGCCCGAAAAGAAGATGAACGACCGGGGTATTCTGATTTTCGAAAACACAAGTGAGGTGATCCGGGCGGAAAATATCCTAAAACAGAGCGGTCTTCAGATCCGGGTCATGGGCCCCCCTCCGGAGATACGCACCGGCTGTGATCTGGTGATCGAATTTCCCCTGATCCAAGAGCTCGATATTTTAAGGAGCCTTGATTCGGAAAAAATCTCCCCTATTCGCGTTGCGCCTGTCTCTGGCCCGCTCCTTGAGCCGGTCTCGATTTTTTTTACACGGGACTATGGAAGCTATCTGATGGTCCGGGCGGCCAACATGAAGATCACGGTGGAAAAATCTTCACTCAAAGTAGTGAACATTTCCGGCGGCGGATGCCCGGACGTGCCTTACCTCGCGGCCCTGATGGTTGGGAAACGCCTGGATGAAGCGCCAGCACCAAGGAGCGTTGGGCACACCTTATGCGGGTATGCGCTTCAACTGGCATATGAGGAGATCAAACGGCAATGTTTGCAATCGTAGGAACGGTCCCAGACGAAAATTTTCCACTGAGCTTTGGGCCGGTTTCCATGGCCGACAACCATCTCTCCCTCCAGGGGAACCGCATGGAAATAAACAGGGGAACCCCAGCGCTTATCGCATCGGCGATAAAAATCTGCGATTTTTTCTCATGGCCCACGCCTTTCGCCTATCTGATCGGGGATAAAGGCACAGGCTCTGGAAGCAGAAAACTCTATGCCCACTTGGAAACGCACCTGCCCCGCGAGACGTTTGCGT
The DNA here is from genome assembly GCA_020056645.1 of Desulfobacterales bacterium. GTDB lineage: Bacteria > Desulfobacterota > Desulfobacteria > Desulfobacterales > JAHIVH01 > JAHIVH01. The sequence goes on along the minus strand of JAGVHJ010000436.1, from coordinate 2,305 downwards.
CGATAACCTTTCATTATCTCCAACCGGATGTGGATTGGCATAACCGGGTTCTCTTCGCGGTGGAGGCGATGAAGAATCGCCCCATTCTCATCGCGGACGCCGGATTCATGTACGCGGCGAAAATGAGCGGTCAGGCAGGGACCTATGATGTGTTCACCCCCGATATCGGAGAGCTCTCGTTCCTGGCCGATGAGGAGGCTCCCCATCCCTTCTACACCCGGGGCTTTATTCTGCACGAAGAGAATCGTGTGCCGGATCTGATCGAACGGGCGTACCTCCACCAAAACGCCGCCCGATTCCTCATGGTTAAGGGCTCATCGGACGTTGTGGCTTGTAGATCCGGAGTTCTGAGCACCATCTCAGAGCCGAATGAGCCGTTTCTCGAGCCCATCGGTGGCACAGGCGACATCCTGACCGGTCTTGTGGCGGCCTTAACGGGTATGGGCCGTGACATTGTAACCGCGTTAATCCATGCGTCAACCATCAGCCGTTTGGCGGGTCAACTCGCGACCCCCACTCCAGGAACACAGGTCGTGGAGATCATCCGGAAAATTCCCGAAAGTGCGGCCTTGTTTTATCACGCCCGCGATTGAATGGCGGCAAGAGCGGTAAAACCCCTACAGGAACAGGAAAAAAACCTTCATTTAACATAGAAAACGAACCCAAAATTCGATGGATCTACGACTAATTTATCATCTTTTTATCTTAAATCTGTTGACAAACACCCATCAAATCCTTTAGATTAACCTCGTTATTTTCGGGACACTGAAATTCTCCTGTTCCAACAGATAGTTAGGATGTTTGTAAGAAATATTTGGCTTGGTGGCGCGATGGCGCTAATTTTCAATTTGTTTTGACCGTATAACGAACATTCAGAGTCCAGATGCATTTTTTTCGTTCCAGTCGATATATCAGCACCATTTTTGTCATTTTGATGGCCATGGGGGTTCTGCTTGCGGCGGCCCCGTGCGATGCAAAAGAAAAGAGGGCCATTGGAAAGAAGCAAAAGTCACTGAAGTCCCACACCATAAAAAAAATCTCAAAAGCAACCAAGAAAAAGAAATCTGTCAAAGTGGCGGCCCACAAAAAGCGCTCCAAATCGGTGATCGCCCGGCACACGAATAAAAGAACCATCCTGCACAAGAACAACACCCAAGTGTGCTCAGTCAATGTTCCCTTCAAGGACACAGTCACTGAGTATCTCGGCACCCCCTATCAACGCGGCGGCACCAACACCAGGGGAATCGATTGCTCGGGCTTGAGCCGACGGTTTTATATGGAGGTCTTTGGCCTCGCCCTTCCCCACAATTCAGCAGAGCAGAGCCGATTGGAAATTTTCAAAAAGGTTCCCTTAAATCCTCACACCTTCAAGCCCAGCGACCTTCTTTTTTTTCAAAGCGGCAAACGGATCAATCATGTGGGGATCTATCTTAAAAATGGAAAATTCCTTCACGCCACCCCAAAAGAGGGCGTGATCATTTCAAGCATAGACGAAGAGTATTGGAAAGAGAGGCTCGTGGCGTCCCGGCGGATAAAAGATACGGTTATAGCCAAAGCCTCAAGGGGTGGCGCTTCAACGGCCCTAACCGGAGATAGTGAAATCGCCATGGGTTACGCCGCCGATGTGGATAATGCCGTGCATGTCAATCTTGAGACATTCTACTCCGCGCCGCAGATGAATCGCAACGCCTTCAAAAAACTCACCGCCAATACACACCTCAAAGGCAGAAGATGGGAAAACGAATCCATGAATACTGGCCCCTGGCAGGGAATACGGGCGTCGGCGGATTTCTATCCCGCTCCTTGGCTGAAAATCAGACCCTCCCTTGAAATGCTTGACGGCCCCTCATTGTGGTCGGAGGATGACAACAGCACCTGGCAGGTGTACGGGCTTGAGACTTCCTTTGCGCCGATCTCGTCCCAATGGTCCATTGTGTTTTCCATGCACTCCCTCCTGAACGACAGCTTCTTCGCCACCTATGAAGAGACTCCAGACACAGACATCGGGCTCCATTTCAACTATATGATTTCCGAAACCATGCGTTTCTCCGTGATGGGAAACTGGGAGAGATCCTTGCTGCTAAGAGACGCCAGGGCAGCCGACATGGCCGTGTCGAACCGCAAAGATTTCCGGAACGTCTCTTTCAACATCAACGCATCCTTCTAATTTCGTAACTATTCAGTATGGCCTTGCGTTAGGACTCATTACAAAATAACCTGAACATCTTGCATCTTATTTTCAGGTCATCTTTGTACGATTCTTATTCGCAAAACCGAAGACATAGAACGACTATGTCTGAGGTTT
>JAGVHJ010000518.1 GCA_020056645.1 Desulfobacterales bacterium | reverse complement strand
TCCGGGCGGGGTCCTCTTTCTCGGCACCTCCGAGACCGTGGGCGAGTTTCTGGATCTTTTTACCGTTCTGAACCGCAAGTCAAAGCTCTATCAATGCAAAGAGAATCTTCCCGGCCCACGCCGTCACTTATTCGGCCGGTTCCTGCCGTTGCCTTCGGAAAAAGGTGCCCTTACGCGATTCTCTGGTAAAATACCGGGCGAGGGAACGTCGCCCCTGCGCGAGCTGACCGAACGGGCCCTGTTGCAACACTACTCGCCCGTGGGGGCGCTTGTTGACGAAAACGGAGATATTCTATACCTGCACGGACGTTCCGGCCTTTATCTGGAGCCTTCCCCAGGGGCTTCGGGTGTAAACAACATCCTGAAGATGGCCAGGGAAGGATTGCGGCAAAAGTTGACCATCGCGCTGCATAAAGCCGCGGCGCACAAAGAGACGGCCCATCACCCGAACCTGCGGGTTAAAACCAACGGCGATTTCACCGATGTCCATCTGACAGTTCAGCCGGTGGCGGCGCCCCCGGCCGCCGAGAATTCATCCGCCCTGTTTCTGGTCATCCTGGAAAAAGCACCGGAGAAGGATCAGGAACCGGCCGTAAAAACCGTTCTTATGGATGGGGTCGAGGGGGGTGTTGAGAAGGGAACCGCCACGGAGGTCAACGCGCATATCGCCGAGTTAAGGCGGGAACTACAGACCAAGGAGGAGTACCTTCAGAGCGCCAATGAGGAGCTGGAGACATCGAACGAGGAGCTCAAATCCGCCAATGAAGAGATGCAGTCGGTCAATGAAGAGCTGCAATCAACCAACGAGGAGATGGAGACCTCCAAGGAGGAGCTCCAATCGGTCAACGAGGAGCTGGCCACGGTCAACAACGAGTTGCAGCAAAAGGTGGCCGACCTGTCACGCACCAACAACGACATGAACAATCTGCTCGCAGGCACGGGGATCGGCACCATATTCGTCGACCATCAATTGAAAATCCTGCGTTTCACACCTGACGTGTCACGGGTGATCAATTTGATTCTCACCGACGTGGGACGGCCCGTGGGGCACATTCTCTCCAACCTGGACGGTTACGACCGTCTGACAGAGGATGTGCAGGCGGTATTGAACACGCTTACGCCCAAGGAGATCGACGTTCAGACCCGATCGGGGGCGTGGTATTCGCTGCGAATCCGTCCCTATCGGACCCTGGAAAACGTCATCGAAGGCGCGGTGATCACCTTTGTCGATATCAGCGAAATCAAACGGGTGCGGGAAGCGCTGCAAGAAAGCGAAAAAAATTCAGGGAGTTGTACGAGAATTCCACCAAGCCATCAGGGGGCTGATATCGACCCTCTGTAAAAGATTTCGCATTTTTCACCTGTGAAGACGCCCCTGGTTTTCTCGAGCATATTCATCGTCAATCCGACAACCGACATCAAAACGGTTGGTTTCTCAATGACCGGTTTTCCAAAAGGGCCATGGACTGTCTGTCGCACTCTGGCGCACCCCCGATCGTTGATCAGTGCAATGATGACGTTATCGAAACGTTCGTTGACGAAATCGATGCCACCTTTCAGAGCGACTCTGTTCTGTTTGGTGGACATGGCCACATCTCTTGCTTGAGCTTTGCCGTGATGGATCTTCCAGTCGGAAAAAAGTCTCTGGATACGGCTCTTACCCGCGCCCTTAAAAATGCTCAGGAATTTATACCCTGCAGTGACCACAAGGCCAAGCGGGCCGGCAAAAAAGAATGTGACCGTATCTACGAGATTGAAATTTTGACTGGATTCAAACGAGACAAACGCCCGGTCGAGATCGTTGCCATGAAGCGTGAGATTTTCGCCAGCCAAAGAGACCTCTCCCATAACGGTCCGAACCATCTCCTTTAGGGAATTCCCTTGAAAAGAGAGTGTTGCGGAAAAGTCCATCGCTCCTTCCGCGGCCTTGTCAAAGGAAAGTTTTTTAAGGTACTCTTCGATTTTAAACTTTAACAGGGTGGCGTGGATAGAATAACGGGGGATGGGATCGGAAAAATCGATTTCAAGACGGCCTGACCCTTGCCCGCCGAAAAGGCTTGTCGTTACCGGATTGAACAGGATGCGTCCCTCCTTGCCCTTGCAGGTGAACGTTACGTCTGAAAACAAGACGCCCTTCGTCCGGATCTCACTGCAAGCAAACTCCCCAGTGAAGGTGAGCCTCTCCAGAAGGCGTGTACGATCCCCTCTTTTTATCAAAAATTCATCAACGTCGATGGAATAGTTTTCCACCACGAATGTTTCCCCGGATTTTTCGTCTTTATAGCGAAAATCCCCATCTGAAATGGAAAGGTCATCAATCATGAGAAATTGGAATGGCCCGTTTCCCGCCTTCCGTTTTTCGAAAGGAAACGCGCCGAGGTCCTTCCGGTCGATGGAGGAGTGGAAACCCTTCAAGCCGATTTTTTTGATCTGGAGTTTCCTGTAAATCAACGGGATAGGTGCGATCTTGAGATCGACCTCCTCACCGGATGCAATCTCGATCCCCCGATGCCGGATCTGCATATCAAGAAGCCTGACATGGATGACCGGGAAGAAGGAGATTGTCATTGGGCCGTTAATGCGGAGCTCCATCCCCAAGGTTTGGGACGCGATCCTTTCCAACCAGGGTTTGCAGAAATGGGAGTCAACAAAATAAGAGAGGGCGGCAAATAGGAGGAGGGTTATGCCCATAAGCCCCAAAACGGCAAAGAGAATTCTTTTCAATAATTTAGGCATGGCTTAATTATCATTGGCCGGAAGATAAATTTTAAAGGTTGTCCCCTGCCCTGCCACACTCTCGCACCCGATATGCCCGCCGAGGCTTTTAACGATACCGTAAACGACCGCGAGCCCCAGCCCCCTGCCAAACATTTTTGTGGTAAAAAAAGGATCAAAAATATTCTCCATCGTTTTCGCCTCCATGCCGCAGCCCGTATCCGAAACCGTCATCAGGACATGCCTGCCGGGTTTGGCCTCCAGATGGGTGTCCATACCATGATGATCCAGGGTGATATTCTCGGTTGAAATCATGAGTTCGCCCCCATCCGGCATGGCTTCCAGAGCATTCCCGGCTATGTTTACGATCATTTGTTCAATCTGAACCGGGTCCGCGACAATGGACCATAAACGGGACTCCAAAATCAGCTCTATACGGATCGATTCGGGCAGGTTTTTTTGCAGCATGGCGATCGTCTTTCGCACCTGCTGGTTTACAAGAATGGAAGATTGCTTTCCATCCATTTTATGGCTGTAAAAGAGGAGTTGGCGTACAAGCTCGGCCGCGCGTTCACCAGATTTCATAATCTGCATGGCGTATTTATACTCCGGGTCTTTTTCGGTTTTATCCATGATCAAGAGTTGTGCGGAACCGTAAATGCCCTGAAGGATATTATTGAAATCGTGGGCGATACCTCCTGCCAGCCTGACCACCGCCTCCATTTTCCGGGTCTGAATCATCTGATCCTGAAGTTTTCGTTTTTCATCTTCCGCCCGCTTGCGATCGGCGATGTCGCTTATCACAACGCGAAATCGCGGCGAACCCGCCGTGTCATAGACAACGGCCACCTCGAACTGAACCCAGAAACGCGTGCCATCCGGTCGCACGACTCTGAGCTCAGAGACCTGAGCGAGCTTGTTTGCAAGAAGCTTTTTCCGCTGCTGGTAAAAGATATCCTGATCCTCAGGGAGAATGAAGCGGGTCAAGGGCTGATTGGCCAGCTCCTCCCTGGCCACCCCCAGCAACGTCGCGGCGGTGATATTGCCCTCGATAATCTGGCTTTTTTCACCGATGGTGCAATAGCCCACGGGCGCCATATCGTAGAGGTCGAAATAACGCGCCCTTGAAGCTTCGAGTTCAGCATACGCCCTTCGCAACTCGGCGTTTTGCATCTCAAGCTCAATCTGATGAACCCGCAGATCCTGAAGGAGCCCCCAGCCTTCTTTCGGAGTAAGCCACTCAATGGCTTTGGGCATACGGAGTTTTTTCCCCCAAGGAAGGGCTCCTGTCTGGGATAGCGGCCACTGCTCTTCTGAACCGATCGAATCCTTGGAATCGCCCGCGGATTGATGGCTGTTCTGGATCGGTTTTTTATCCATTTATTTCCATATCGGCCGCATGTTCTCCGGTAAAGATGATATGAGGCTTTTTGAGGTTTGAAATATTATTTTGAAATACATATTTTCCGAAGGAGTCAACACAATTCAGCCCTTGGGTATGAATGAATATTTTTCCATTGTCTCTATTGAAATCATTGATGGTATTTAAAAGTTCAAAAGCGGAGGAGCCATCAAAATCCCCGAAAAGTTTAAGGTGCAGGTTGCTGCTGTTTTGATGTCTGAAAATTTTGAAATTCGATGCCATTCCATTTCTCCTTTACAATGATAGGTTTCCTGATTCTGATGATCTTCTGATTGCTGGCCGTGAATCGGCTCTTCAGAACTCCCGATTGTCGTTCGTACGATATGGGTTCATTCGGATTCTATTTCCACGACGGGAACTTGGCTTCTCGGGAGCTTGAGTATACAAAGAATGTGCCAGGAGAAACTATGTAGGTATATTGGTTCAATAATAATAATTAAGCTGGTTAAATCAAATCATCGATACTTCCGATTTGGAACGCTTCGGAGAAACATATCATTTAAACTCAACTAGTTAAAAGCAAAATATCCATTTTGGCATGGATCGTATTTGAACTCGCCACAATTGCATCGATTCTCTTTTCCAGTCAGGAGAAAACCGCCTCGATCATGAAATAAATACTCGGCACGATACGGTAACCTTCGTCCAGGGGGGCTTCCAGGATAGGTTCTATCTGAAAAAAGAGCCACTTCTTGTATATCGACCGGCGGTAGGTGAAATTGAGGCTGTAATTGGTGACTTCCCAGTAGGGACGTGTATGGGATTCGATGTTGAAAAAGAGTCCACAGGCTGAAATTTCGGAAAGGACATG
>JAGVHJ010000034.1 GCA_020056645.1 Desulfobacterales bacterium | reverse complement strand
GGTGTCTTGAACTTCTTTTCATCGATCGGATGAAGATTGTTTCTTAGGTATTGAATGTCACCCGTCTCATGACCAATCACTTTCAAGGCTTCAGAAATCTTTTCATAGTTTTCTCTGTTTTGAGTCAGACTTGAAAACAGAGCCTTCTGGTCGCCCTTCAGCCACGCCTCGCTGCCCTTTGTATAAAACATCATCCCGTCGGTTTTGAGCGATCCTTCATTGAAAGACTGAATGGGCATCGCCACCATTTGGACTTCATTAATCTCATTGGACTTTAAACTTATTCTTGGATTTTCTTCATGTAATTTTCTCATCGTCGGGCCAAAAGCCTGTTGCAGCTTCAGATAATTTTCCCTGCTGAGGAATGTGGCGTCTTGTCCCTTTTCCTTCAGTTCTGCGACGATCGCCTCCACGATCCTTTTTTTTGGCCATCTTGCGGCAAGCGCGGGATTCCCGATCTGCTTCAGGTAACCGTGCAGATATGTTGCCGCCGCACTGATAGCATAGATTCCCTGGGTATAGATTTCAAAGCTGTATTCTCCGGATTCGACAAATTTATCGACATTCGTATAACTCCGGCTTTGGGGAACAAACCCGAAAGTTCTTGGGTCATCGGCCGGTTTGTTCTTCGTTTCAGTGGTTGTCTTTACCGGCTCATAAGAAAGGTTATAGAGGGGGAAGGCATACCGCGATCTCGCCGGGTCATATCCCCAGGACAGGCGGTTTTCTATCTCCAGGACATCCCTATAGAGGTTCGCAATCTGGGTCGTCCAGCGCTCGTGGTTGTTGACCTTGAGGAGCACGGGTTTGGCATTTCCTTTCAAGCTCTCCGGGATGCGCAGTCCCCGACCTAAAACCTGTGCAATTAAGAGCTTGGAGTTGAAGGCCCGGTTCTCGTGGGGAACGACCTGGAAAACGTTCTTCACGTCCCAGCCTTCGGTAAGCATACTCACAGAAACGATCCATTCCACCGGATTGTCTCGGTCATCGACCGTCTTGAGGAGTTGGAGGTTTGCTTTCCTGACCTTTTCCGGGGAACTCAGGATTTGTCTTACGGCCTTTCCATCTTTTGTTGAATCTCCTGGAACACCGGATGTCACCCAGATTGCCTTTTTCCGGGCATCATCTTGGGAAATTTTTTCCCTCTCCGCAATGAAATCAACCAGCTCCTTCCAGACTCTAATACAACCGCTGATCTTTTCCGTAACCACGATGGAGATGGGTTTAAGATATTCCCCATAATCCTCCCGGTTTCTCCGGTGAAATTCATAGCTGTCCTGGAAACCCTTGTTGATATTTAGTCCTTCCTCAAGTTTGTAATCTACTTTCTTGATCACACCTTGTTCGATAGCGTCCCGGATAGAAAAACGATACAAAACGTCATAAAAATATTCGTCGCCGGTGTACGGCGTCCCGGAAAGATTGACAATATACCGGAACCCAAAATCATCGTCCCGGAGGAAATCAAGCCATTTTTTGATGATATTGTCGGTGGGACTGAAGATGTGATGGGCTTCGTCATTGATCACGAGGACTCTTGCCCCTTTATCCTTGAAACTGTCCTCTACCGAGGACCCGGTACGTTCATAGGTGGCGTGGATGTTTTCCACGCAGATGTCGCCCTCCAGAATCGGATCGTTTGAACTCTTGATCGAAGGATTTTTATGAACGGCACCGGTCTCCTCGATGATCTTTTTCAGGATGTGATCGCCAGCCAATTTTTCGAATTTGCTTTTCAACCCCTCTTCGATCGTCAATGACGGACAGAGGACCAACACCTTGTCCACCAGACCCTCCGCCAGGCAAATCTGCGCCAAGGCATAGATCACGAAGCTCTTGCCCGTACCTGTCGCCAAGTCCAGGCTACACGCTTTTTTGTTTTGAAGAGGGAATTTGGCCAGATAATCGGCGGTATTGGTGAATTTCTGTTTTAATTTGCTATTTTGATCGTAGTTTTCCCGCGCCAGATCGGCTGTGTTCAGATACCTTTTAGAAAAAAGGAATTTGATAACGGTATTAACCGCGTCCCTTTGAAAGGCATACTCACCCCGACAAAGAGTGCTCAAGAAAGCGTCATACTTGTGGACCACATCCATGACTTCGGGGGCATCATCATGAAGAAGCAGGACAAAATCGCTGTTCCTATACGTCACCTCGGGCATTTTTCAGAAAATCCTTTCTTTTCAGGATTTGCTTCTTTTCATTGCCGTATTTGTCGATGAAAATGGCCATCATATTGTCCGCCGCCTTTTCTTCCGGCAGCCGGATATCCAGATAGTCACATTCCCTGACTCTTTCCGCAAACTTCGCTGTGGACGCGATTTCTTTTCTTTTCAACTCTGCATTCGCCAAGTCTTCGGCCCAGTAAACGGCGTCCATATCGAAGACCTTGCCGTTGAAGTCAAAATCGACCAGAACCATCGACAGGGTTTCAAAATTCTCAAAATCCTCAGGGCTGGACGCCAGCGTATCGGAGCGGAACTCCTTTAGGCGGATCACGTAGTCACGGCGGTCCTTGGTCAAAAGATCCGGTTTTTCCGGCGGGAGTCTCAGATATTGGGCCTTGACAACGGGAGGCGAGATAAAATCGAAGCCCACCGCATCGATGACCTCGTTTACATCGGCCTCGGCGCAGGGCTGCGGGAAAGCCCCCAAAGATTTCTTTTCAATCAAGCGGGCCAGCACGGAGATGGGTACCTTCAGAAAAACATAGGTCGTATCACCCAGGCGGATCTCATCCATCAGGAAGGAAAAGCTGACGACGGGGGCGATCAGATAAAACCGGTCGCCTGCTTTGCCGCCCAGCACCCGGTGGAGGGATTCCACATACCCTTCGTCGAGGGTTTGATTCCTGCAGTTGGGATAGTCCCAGATATAGGCGCTGTCCACGCCGATATAGCCATCCACGGAAAAACCGTTGATACTGTGTCTTTCTTCCCGGACCTCGAAGAGCTTCAGGACGAATTCCCGGTAAGCCTGCCAGTCAAGATTGAGGATCGCTTCGTTGTCGTAGATCCCGGCATTGAAGAGGGCGAAGGCCCTGGCAGTCAGCGGTTTTTCTTTTTCAGTCTTTTCTTTGGGTTCAACGAAGGAGACGACATAGGTTATGTGGTCCTTCTTGATGATTTTCCTACCGTCTTCATTCTCATCAAAGGATTTGATTTGGAATTTTTCTTCGGGACAGATGAGGGAAAACTCGCCTTTTTTCTGGGTCGCGGACACCAGGGCGTGAAGGGCTTCCATGAAGGCATCGTCAATCAGGAACTCGCCTTTGTTTGCCTTTTCATTGATGATGAAGAGCGCCTTGGAAGCCTTCAAGTGATTGTCGAAATCCTCGACGCGCTCAGGTAGTTTACGCTCATCCTTCTTGGCACAACCAACCTGTGTGGTGAGATTGAGCATTCGTTTTTGAATGGTGTAGATGGCCAGCTTCCCGCAGTCTATGCCGATCCAGCGGCGGCCCAGCTTCTCTGCCACGGCCAGAGTGGTGCCGGAACCGGAAAAGGCGTCGAGTACGATATCACCGTCGTTCGAAGAGGCTTTGATTATACGTTCAAGAAGTTGTTCAGGCTTTTGAGTTGGGTAGTTTAATCTTTCCTTTGCCGCTGGATTGATAGCCTGTATGTCTACCCAGTAATCCGGCGGTAAAACCCCTTTATCTAAGTAATATTTGTATTCCTTACCGTTCTTGATATTCCTCTGATAAGGTCTGCCTTCTTCATCGTAGAATATTCCCTCATGCATAGTTGAGGTATCACGTTTAAGAGCTATATCATCGTAATTGAAAATATAATCCTGCTTTTGGTACCAAAAAATATTGTCATGCTTTCTAGGGAAATTCGTTTTTGACTTACCTCCAGTATCGTATCCCCAAACAATATCATTTACGAAACAGAATTCACCAAAGATCTCATCCATCATTGCTTTGATGTAGTGACCTTTTTTGTAGTCAAGATGGACATAGATACTTCCATTATCTGCGAGGACCTCCCTCAGGAATATCAGGCGCTTCCGCAAGAATTCGATGAACTGGGCGCCGATGATTTTGTCCCGGTAGGCCTTTTCCCGGTCCTTCATGAAATCCTGTTTCGTGGCAAACGGAGGATCGATATAGATGAGTTTGATTCTGTTTTTCGTGCCATACTTGTCTGGTCCCCGCTGGTCTTCATAGAGGGATTTCAGGGCCATCAGGTTGTCGCCGAAGATGAGCATGTTCCGCCAGCCGTCGGGAAAAGGGTTTTCCGTATTGAAGGCGCGTACCTCCTGGAGTGGTGCTTCCAGTGTTTCGGCAATAACGTCCTCTTTG
>JAGVHJ010000127.1 GCA_020056645.1 Desulfobacterales bacterium | reverse complement strand
CGGCTGAAATAACCGCGTCAAGGGGCGACTCCATTTTTGCGCCAAAGTACAACTGTCTGCTCCGAACGTTCTCTGAAAGGCCTCTTAAAAGAGGATCATCCCCATAGATCACGGCGCGCCCGTTTTCATCCTGATTCTCGAAAATCCGCATCTTTGAGGCGGCGTAATCGTCAAAATCCCTGTAACGGTCCAGGTGATCGTCCGTGATATTCAAAAGAACCGCCACAGCCGGTTTGAAACTCTCTATGGTGTCGAGCTGAAAACTGCTGATTTCAGCGACCACGAGCTCTTTTTTTTCACCACCCGTTACATAGTCGATAAGGGGCGTTCCGATGTTGCCACCGGTAAAAAGGCTCTTCCCCGAGGCCTGGAGCATCTCCGTGACCAGCGTGGTGACGGTGGTCTTTCCATTGGTGCCAGTCACCGCAATGATGGGCTCCTGGATGAACCAGGAAGCGAGCTCGACCTCTCCAATAACAGGGACCCCTCTTGCCACCGCCTGTCTCAAAGGCAAAAGAGTATGGGGAACGCCGGGGCTCAAGATAATCAGCTCTTGATCGTCAAAGAGACCATCACGGTGCTCTCCCAGCGCCACCGTTGCGCCCATTTTCTTCAAGGTTTCAGGAAGATCGCCCAGGGCCGAAGCATTTTTGGCGTCGGTCACCGTGACAGAGGCCCCTTTTTCCGTTAAAAAACGGCAAAGAGAAACCCCGGTTTTTCCCAGCCCCATGACGACGATCTTCTTGTTTTTCAGTTTCATCATATCATTCATGCCTGTTATCAACTCCCCTTACCTGATCTTGAGGGTGCTGATAGAAATCAACGCCAGCGTGATCGCCACGATCCAGAACCGGACAATCACCTTGGGTTCCGGCCACCCTTTCAACTCGAAGTGGTGATGAATGGGGGCCATTCTGAATATCCGCTTGCCGTTGGTCAGTTTGAAGTAACCCACCTGAAGAATGACAGAGAGCGCCTCGACCACAAAGAGTCCGCCCACGATCACCAACAGAATTTCATGTTTGGTGATAACGGAGATGGCTCCCAGCATGGCTCCCAGGGGGAGTGAGCCCGTATCTCCCATGAAAATCTGAGCCGGATAGCTGTTGAACCAGAGGAATCCCAGGCCCGCCCCCGCCATGGCGCCGCAAATGATGGCCATCTCCCCTGCCCCTGGGACATATTTGATCTGAAGATATTCGGCGATTTTCACATGACCGGTCACATAGGAGAAAACCATATAGGTCACACACGCGATAATCATGGGACCAATGGCAAGGCCATCCAGGCCATCGGTCAGATTGACCGCATTGGAGGTTCCCACAATGATAAAGGCGGCGAAGAGAACATATCCGACCCCGATGTCCGGGGCCACATTTTTCAAAAACGGGATGGTCACCGTGGTGTCGAATCCAGGAACAAAATAGAGGAGTATCCCCGCGACCAGCCCCAGGATGGTCTGGCACAAAAATTTGCCTGACGCGCTCAACCCCTTGTTTCTCTTTTTGATCTGCATGAGATAATCGTCCGTGACCCCGACCAGGAAGAAGCCTGCCGTGACGAAAAGAAAGATCCAGATGTAGGGATTTTTCAGGTCGGTCCAGCATAGGGCCGAAATTCCGATGGCGAAGATGATCAGGAGACCGCCCATGGTGGGCGTGCCTGCCTTGTCGAAATGGGATTTGGGCCCTTCCTTCCGGATATATTGACCGATCTGCATCTCTTTCATTTTGCGGATAATGTATGGACCTAGTAAAAAGCTGATCAGGAAGGCGGTGAGGCTCGCGTAGATCGTTCTGAACGTGATGTAGCGGAACAGATTCAGAAAGGATATTTCCGTATGGAGGGGATATAGGAGATGATAAAACATATCAGGCCTGTATACTCGTTTTGTCAATAGAAGTTAAGGTCATTGAGCCATCACTTTACACATACGCTGGCCTCATTGACCGTTTTTTCTCCATGCCATGTTATCATCTCATAAATGCATGGGTCACTTTTTCTCCGCTCGCCGTTCACCCGTCTTTCAGGAATGTGAAACGAATAGTGAAACTGTCGCCGGTCAACATTCATCCTTCGCTCAACAGGTTCTTCTTCGGCTTTCATTAAAAGACGGCTCCTTATGCTGTCTGGTCACCCCATTTTTTCAACTCGCCCACAACAGACTCCATTTTCATGGCTCGGGACCCTTTCACCAGAATCCAGTCGGTTCCGGAAAGGATTGGAATCAGGCGTTCGATGATTTCCGGTTTGGTTCCCGTCATGATCTCCGATTCCCTCATCCCGGAGGAGGCCGCTCCTTTTTTAACGGCATGGGCGTATTTACCCGCGATAAAGAGTTTGGTCAAGCCCGCATTCGCACAAAAGGCTCCTATTTTTTCATGAAGGAGGGGCCCATCATCCCCCAGTTCGAACATATCGCCCAAAACCGCGATTCCTCTCCCCTCTTTTCTGAGGGAGGCTAAGGTCTCGATGGCATGGATCATGGAGTTGGGGTTCGCGTTATAGGTATCATCGATGACGGTGAATCCTTTTTTTGTTGAAACAAGGGTCATGCGTCCGGAAACCGGGAAAAACCCTTCAAGCCCCTCCTTAATCTTAGAAAAATCAATCCCTGCCGCCGCGCCCGCGGCTGCCGCCGCCAATGCGTTTGAGACCATCTTTTTTCCTGGAACCTTCAAATGGATGCGGCCCTCCTCGCCGGAAGGCATCACCAGGGTGAAAAGAACCCCCGACGGTGTCTCAACGATCTCCCGTGCCCGGATATCCGCGCTCTCTTGAACCCCAACGCCCAAGACCTTGGCCTGTGTTCTCTTTGCCATGGCTCTCACATGGGGATCATCCATATTTAGAATGGCCAATCCGTAAGGAGTCATCCTTTCGAGCAACTCTCCCTTGGCCCTCGCGACACCTTCAATAGAGCCCAACCCTTCCAGATGGGCCTCGCCCACGTTGGTGACAATTCCGATATTCGGAGAGGCGATCTCCGCGAGCCGCGCGATCTCTCCCAGGTGGTTCATGCCCATTTCGAGAACAGCCCACCGGTGATTTTTTCTCAGGTTGAAAAGAGTGAGGGGCAGCCCCACATGGTTATTGAAATTTCCCTGGGTCGCAAGAACCTCATACCGGGTCCTTAATACCGAGGAGACCATCTCTTTGGTGGTGGTTTTGCCGTTCGACCCGGTGATGGCGATCACCTTGATGGCCGCTCTTTTCCGGAGATGGGCGGCCAGATCGCCAAGGGCCTTGACCGTGTCCGGCACACCAATGAAGGTCACGCGCCCTCCGGTGCGATTCATCTCTTTCCGAGCTGCTTCGTTTTCAAGATTCAGAACCACGCACCCGGCCCCCTTCTCAACCACATCGGGAATAAACGCGTGACCGTCGAAACGATCGCCGGGAATGGCCACGAACACCTCCCCTTTTAGGAGGGTTCTGGAATCGATGCCGATACCCGAAAAACGGGCTATCTCCCCCTGGTGTAAGAGGGTCCCCCCGGTCGCTGAAAGAATCGTTTGAATATCCCAGGAAAGGATCGCGCCGTAATAGGCTTCTATCGCGCTCTTGGCCTCGACTCTGTCATCAAAGGGAAGGGTTTTGTTTCCGATGATCTGATAGGTTTCATGACCCTTTCCGGCAATAAGAATCGTATCGCCGCTTTTCGAAAGGGCGTGGGCCAATCGAATGGCCGCTCTTCTGTCCGGTTCCACCAGATAGCCTCTTTCCGCGAACCGCTCCCGGATGGTTTCACTGGAATAGGAGACCAACGCGCTGTCGGTGACGCCTGCGAGAATCTCCTTGATGATCTCCTCTGGATCTTCACTTCTGGGGTTGTCCGAAGTGACGATCGAGAGATCCGATAGAGCGGTCGCGATAGCGCCCATGAGAGGCCTTTTTTTTCGATCCCGGTCTCCGCCGCACCCGAAAACCGTGATGAGCCGCTTTTTAGCAAGGGGCCGCAATACGTCGATCACCTTTTCCAGGCCATCGGGCGTATGGGCGTAATCCACAAATACAGAAGGCCCTGGACCCATTACCGGTTCGAGCCTCCCCGGAACCGATTGAAAAGAGGCGATTCCATCGCGGATGGTCTCCTTTGAAAGGCCAAGGGCAAGGGCCGCGCCGGCCGCGTTCAGAATATTTTCAAGATTGTGGAACCCAACGGCCCTGGAGGTGAAATCAAAAGAGTCTTGATCCAGGATGAGCGTGCCCGATGTGCCGGAAAGAGTGAAAGAGAGCTCTTCCGCCCAGAGCGTGCTATTCTTGACGCTCCCCGTATAGATCACCGGAACCTGTATCGCTTCCGAAAGCCTCTTGCCGTAGTCATCCTTGAGGTTGATAACGGCCCTGGCGCGCTCCCTTTTGGGGCCGTTGACCATAAGATCGGTAAAAAGCCTTTTTTTGCAAGCAAAATAGGTCTCCATATCCTTATGGAAATCGAGATGATCCTGGGAAAGATTGGTGAAGACGCAGATGTCGAAATAGAGGTGCTCCACCCGGGAAAGTGAGATGGCGTGGGACGAGACCTCCATGATCACATGGGTGACTCCCTGATCCCGCATCTCCGCCAATATTTTCTGGAGCGTCAGCGATTCGGGCGTGGTGTTTGGATTGGGAAAGTGTCTCCCCAGATAGTGGTAATCGACGGTGCCGATCACCCCTGTTTTAAATCCTTTCTGAAGGAGCATGGCTTCGATCATGGCGACCGTGGTGGTCTTTCCATTTGTTCCGGTCACGCCCACTATCACCATATCCTTTGATGGATCACCGTAATAGGCCGCGCCCAGAGCGGAAAGGGCCTGGCGGCTATCCGTCACCTGATAGACCGGGATATCGGCATGGACCGGTTTTTCCGTCACGAGGGCCACCGCCCCGTTTTTGATCGCCTCATCAATGAAGTCATGGCCGTCCGCGGAAAATCCCCGCACAGCGACAAAGAGACCACCCGGCTGAACCTCCTGCGCCCTGAAATGAATCGATGTAATCTCCAGATCATCAAGGGAAGATAGAGTCCCCCTTCCTGCCGCTCCTTGGATAGAGGGGGTGCATGAACTCATCGGGAGGTTTTCGAGGAGGCGTGAGAGCTTCATCTCTTTTTCTCTTCCTTTTCGTCGAAGGTGGAGGCCATCAGCATATCGTCCGGCCGGATGGCCATGTAATTCAAACTTTCATATACGATCTTCTTGAATGCCGGAGCGGCCACGGTGCCGCCGAAATGGGCTTTTTGATGGGGCTCGTCAATCACAACCAATACCGCTACCGCGGGATTCTCCTGGGGAGCGAACCCCACAAAGGAGGCGACAAACGCGCCCGTGGCGTAACTGCCGTTGACGAACTTCTGGGCCGTCCCTGTCTTGCCGCACACCTTGTAGTGGTTCAGCGCCGCATTCGTTCCGGTTCCACCCTCAAGAACCACCATATGCATCATCTCCGCAACGGCTTTAGCCGTGTTCCGGCTGATGACCGAAGGCCCTTTTTCAGGCGTCAGATCCCGAATCACATTGCCGGAACTATCGATGACCGATTTGGCCAGATGGGGTTTCACCAGTGTGCCGCCGTTTGCGATGGCGCACACGGCCCGTAACAGCTGAACAGCCGACACAGACAATCCCTGGCCAAAGGCGATGTTACCCACATCAATGGGTCTCCATTTCTTATAGTCCGATAGATTTCCCGCCGTTTCTCCGGGCAGATCCACCCCGGTCTTCTCACCGAACCCGAACGACTTGAGCGAGGTGTGGAGCGATTTTTTCCCCGTCATCTCGGCAATTTTCACCGCGCCGATATTGCTCGAATGCTTGACGATATCTTGAATCGACATCCAGTCGTAGGAGTGGGTGTCATGCACCACATTGGGGCCGATCCGGTATTTTCCGTTTTCACAGTAAAAAATCGATTTGGGAGAACAATAGCCCGATTCCAGGGCCGCGGCGGCCAGAAAGATCTTCATGGTGGAGCCTGGCTCAAAGGCGTCGGCGACGGCCCTGTTCCGCCATGCGTCGCTTTTGAATTTCGTAAAGGCGTTGGGATTGAATTCAGGATAGTGGGCGATCGCCAACAGCTCGCCAGTCTGGGGAGACATCACCACCGCTATGCCCGATTTGGCCTCGTGTTTCACGGTGGCCTCTTTGACCGCCTCTTCCGCGATAAACTGAATGGTCCGGTCGATGGTAAGGACGAGATTGTTCGCTTTCGGCGGCTCTTCGGCCCATGCCTCCCGGTCAAACCCTCTTCCCAGGGCGTCTTTCATAATCTTGTATTCCTGCGCCACCCCTTCGATCTCTTTATTGTAATAGAGCTCGATTCCCTCAAGCCCTTTGCTGTCAATTCCCGCGAAACCCAATACCTGGGCCGCCAATGTTTTATGGGGATAGAACCGGCTAAACTCGGGAACAAGCTCGATACCCTTCAGATCAAGCGCTGCGACGGCTGAAACCCGCTGGGGAGCGACCTGCCGTTTTATCCAGGTGAACCGGGTGCTCTGGGAGAGACGTTTATAGAGCTCTTTTTCATTTAAATTGAGAATCTTGGCCACTTGCTTGGCTGTTTTTTTCACGTTTTCGATGCGGGAAGGCATGGCCGCGATCGAAGAGGCGTGGATGCTCACGGCCAGCTCATTTAAGTTCCGGTCATAGATCACGCCCCTTTTGCCCGCGGAAACAATGGGCCGCTCATACTCCTGCTGGGCCCTATCCGAAAGTTTTTTACACTCAAACACCTGAAGGTGAAAGGCCTTCAGGCCGATGATGGCGAAAAGAAGGCAGAAGAAAACCCCCAGAATCTGAATACGCATGGCGATATGTCGGGTGTTATTGGGTTTCATGGTACAATAACAATTTGCTCCGGCTCGGGAATGGCAAGTCCCAATTGTTGTTTGGCAAGGGTTGCGATCCGGTTTGGAGACTTCAACCGTTCAAATTCAATGGACAAATTTTCACGAAGCGCTATCAAGCGCCTATTTTCATCCTTGACTGCGGTAATGGCGTATCCGGTCTGCACACACTGAACCCGGCACCACGCATAGGCGAAAAGCTCCACCAGGAAGCAGAGGACAAAGAGCATGGCCATCACATACGCCTTTCGATTAATAATTGGCTTAACCTTTTTATTCTTCATCTTAAAAACTAAAAGCAGGGTTTTCAGGTCCGGGTTATGATACGGAAGCCAGTTTTTCAGCGACCCTCAGTCGCGCGCTGCGGGCCATGGGATTCAGATCAATTTCCCGTTGGTCCGGGAGAACCGCTTTCCGGGTGACAGCCCGGACAACCGGTTTTTTGCCGCAAACGCATTCGGGGAATTGTGGCGGACAGACGCAGGGTGATTCCAGGTTCCTGATCCAGTGTTTCACAATTCTGTCTTCAAGCGAATGAAAGGAAATAACAAGCAGCCGACCTCCCGGTTTAAGAAGTTCCGCCACATTTCCCAAAAACGTTTCAAGATTTTCAAGCTCGTTGTTTACGGCGATCCGAAGGGCCATGAAGACTCTGGTCGCCGGATGTATTTTCTGTTTTTTTGAGTGCGCGTAAGGGATGGCCCCGGCAACAATCGTGGCCAGTTCCCGGCTTGTCCGGATAGTGTTTTTCTTCCTCGAAAGAACGATCCTTTCCGCGATCCTTCTGGAAAACCGCTCTTCCCCGTATCGAAAAAATATGTCTGAAAGTTTTTTTTCATCCATGTCGTTTACGATGTCATACGCCGTAATGCCGGAGCGAGCGTCCATCCTCATATCGAGGAATTCATCTTTGCCGAAGCTAAACCCCCGGCCGCTGTTTTCGATCTGGTTAAACGAAAGACCCAAATCGAGGAGTATTCCGTCGACCGACTCAATTTGGAGTTTTTCAAGTATCGCCGGCAATCTGATGAAGTTGTCATGGAAGAGCCGGATATTCGTTAAAAAAGGCTTTAAAACGGTCTCCGCGTTACCCAAGGCATCGCTATCCCTGTCTATACCGATGAGGAGCCCATCCGGAAGAATTTCTCTTACGATCCGGCCCGAATGGCCCGTTCCGCCCACTGTGCAGTCGACATAAAGCCGCCCAGGCTTGGGATCAAGGTAGGCCAGAACCTCGTTCGGCATGACGGAGATATGATGATAAGACATATATTACAGCCCAAGGCTTGATATTTCATTTTTGAAAGCCTCCTCCGCCAGGTCCTCTTCAAAAGTCTGGTGCTCTTTCTCCCATCTTTCAAGGGACATGATCTCGAAATGGTTGGTTACACCCACCAAGACGATCTCTTTTTCCAGATTGGCGTATTGCCTCAACGGGGGGGGAAGCAGAATCCGGCCCTGCTTGTCGCATTCGCATTCACAGGATCCGCCGACAAATATTCTTCTGAACCGCCGCATTTTGTCACTCTTTGTCGACATGTCGAGGATTCTTGATTCAAGTTTGCCCCATTCATCAAACGGATAGGCGACCACACATTGATCCAGCCTGGAAACAACCACACCATCGCCGCCGCCCG
>JAGVHJ010000245.1 GCA_020056645.1 Desulfobacterales bacterium | reverse complement strand
GTTAAACGAATTGGAATGGCCATCAAGTTTTGGAGAAAACTTTCAGGCTATAATCAGGAAACTTTTTCGCAGATCATCGACACATCACGCTCCTACGTGGCGAAATTGGAAACCGGCGGAACGGGTGTCTCCATCAATAAAATCAATGAAATCGCCCGGGCCCTTCGACTCTCTCCCTTTACGCTCCTGGGCGGCGTTCCGAACAAGGAGGCGTTGAACATCCTCATGGGCCTTTACAATAATTATCAACTGAATATTTCCCGGTCGGAACTGGAAATTCTTTTTTGCACACGCCTTGGAAAGAAAAAACTTTCCAGGGATTATTATATTCACCAGCTCTGTATTCTAAGATCAGGCGTCTATTCCTGTAAAATGCAAAAATAATGATACAAATCGAGAAGAGCCCCATTTACAGAAAAGTCATCATCCCATGGTACGACTCGGATGCCCTCTGTTTCGCCATGATCGTTTTTCTGATCTTTATATGCTCCTTCAGCATCGCAGGCGTTTTTGTCGCCCTGGAAACTCTTCAATTTCACAGGGAGACATGGTTGCCGGTTCTCTTGTTTTTGCTGAGCTTTTATGTATGCGTCTCCGCCTCGGTGCGGTTTGTCCTCCGACTCTTCTTTTCCGAGAGGAATTACCGCTAATCAAGAGTCAGCGGGGCCGGCTATTGGGGAGGGATTCATGGTATCATCACCGCGCAATCAGGGCGGGCTTCATTAAATCGAGCACATACTGGATGATTCTCGCGGTCGCACCCCAGACCACCACATCCTCATAGGGATAGAGCAGGGCGTCCCACCCAGGAAATCCTTTATCATATTGATTTTCCAAATGAATTTTCATCAGATCGGCAAGGGGTATCCGCACGATTCTTGCGATTTCCAAGGGATCATAGCGAATCTCCCCCTCATCTTTCAGATACCCCAGAAAAACTTCGATATCTCTCTCGTTGATCGTCTGAAAGTGCCCGATAGAACCGATGGCGCGCACCTGGTTCCGCTGGATGTTCAGCTCTTCGGCGAGTTCTCGGAATGCGGCGTCAAGAGGGCTCCCATCCGACGGGTCAATGTGGCCCCCGGGAAGGGCCATCTGATTTCTCCAGGGATATCCCTCGTTATCCGCCTTTAAGATAAATAAAATATAGGGGGCGGGAATATTTGTTAACAACAGAAAGACAGTGGCTTTCCGATAACCGTTCCCGGATGATGAATCGGGATGTCGTGTGTTTTCGACGATCTCTTTCAGCCGTTTACAATCGATCTCCATACGCAAGGATCAGAAAAATTATTTGGGGTTGTTCTTGATATATTCATCGAACTTGACTGTTTTATAGCTTTCCGTTTGAATATATTTGAGAATTGGAAGAAACTGCTCCGGACCCAGGTAACCGGGGAGGCTGCTGATCGCCCCTCCGGCTGAATCGAGAAACCAGTGGGTGGGCAGGCCCGAGACCCGGTAGGTGGCGGCCAGCTTTTTTTCCTGATCGGAATTGATTTTAATTGTAATGTAGTTGGCCGCCAGATAATCGATCACCGATGGATCGCTGAACGTGGTCTGGTCCATTTTTTTACAGTAACCGCACCAGTTGGCGTAAAAGGTCATAAAAATCTTTTTTCCCTCTTTTTTCCCCAAGCTGACCCCTTCATCATAGGTATGCCAGGTGATTTTTTTCCCGTTGTCGGAGAAAGCAAGACCTGGGCCTGTCAAGAGAGCCAGCAACAAAAGCGTTCCCACAAGGGTCATTCGTCGGTATCGCGCCATATGTGACCTTCCTTTATCATCGTTTCATCGGTTGATAGTGAATACTCCCCGGCTTCAATTTCTTTTCAAAAGCATGAGATTGTACCCAATTTATCGAGTGAAGCCAACTCTTTTCTTTCCGGCGTCCTCTTTGTCGGTATTCATCGGATCTTCCGCAGGGTTTCCATCAGAGCCCGTGGCGTCGCATAATCCGTGATGGTGTGATCGGGTTCACGCTCCCCGTGGGCGTTGATGAAAAGAATCGTTGGAAGCCCGATGACCCCATATTTTTTAAGAAGCGTTTTCACCCGGGGGGAGTCGGATGCGGTCGCATCGATTTTCAAGAGGTCAAAGCGTTGCAGTTCTCCGATGACCAGAGGGTCTGAAAAGGTGGTTTTTTCAAGCTTTTTACAGGAAGCGCACCACTCCGCATAAAAATCGATCACGAGGGGGCGTTTGCTTTCCTTGGCGGCGGCGATAGCCGCGGGCTCATCTTGCTGCCAGAGAAGGGGCCCCTCTGAATGGCTGGCCGAAAGGTTCCGGGGGACTTGATCACGAGGCAGGGTTCCCTGATAGATCGTCAACGCTCCCCAGATCAGGAAAAAGAGACCGATGGTTTTTAAAAATTTATCAGTGACCGTTGCATCCCCCTGTATTGTGTTGACTCCGCCTATAAAGACGCCGGTTCCCAGAAGAATCAGACCGGCTAAGGATAGATAGAGTGTCTCGGGAATCAGGGGCCTGATAAAGTAGAGGGCCATGGCGAACATGATCATGCCGAAGAGATGTTTGACCTTTTCCATCCACATGCCTGCTTTCGGCAGGGCGGTGAGAAGGCCCGAGAAGGTTCCGATGACAAGCAGCAGAACGCCCAGTCCCAGGGCGAAGCTCCACATCATGAGGAAACCCAGAAAAAGATTCCCAAGGGTCGCCACATACATGAGGAGGCTCACCAGCATTGGGCCGACACAGGGACCCACCACCAGGCCGGCAGCGGCGCCCACCAGAAATATGCCGATCACGCCCTTGCCGGAAACGGCCTGAAGTTTTGAGCTCAGCCGTGAGGGCATCTGGATGAAAAATAGGTCAAACATGCCAAGGGCCATGAGGGAGAATAGAACCGCGATAATCACACGAAGGGCGGGAGATCCCGCATATTCTCCGAAAAGTCCCCCCGTAAAGGCCGCGACCGCCCCCATCACGGCATAGGTGAGAGAGAGTCCCAGCACATAGACTGATGAAAGGAGAAAGCTCCTGGAAACGTTTCCAGCGCCGCCCGCGCCGATCACGCTGATGGTCACGGGTATCATTGGATAGACGCAAGGCGTCAGGCTCGCCATGAATCCCCAGATGAATGCAAAAAGAATGACCCCACCTATGCCGAACCGGTCCGCCATGTTCTGAAAGGGATTCTTCCCCTTTCCCATAGCGCCAGGCTTGATGGTTCCAGTTGACGATGGCGCAACCTGAACAGG
>JAGVHJ010000516.1 GCA_020056645.1 Desulfobacterales bacterium | reverse complement strand
TAGGCCTCCTGAAATGCCGCCATGGCCTGGTCCGGGTCCCTTTGGGTCACCGCCGCGAAGCGCCAGGAACCGATGGAAGAGCCCAGGAGAAAAATAGGATTGGCGCGCTCTCTCAGCCATGAACCGAAAATCGCCTGGTCCAGATGCCTCAGCACAAACCACTTGGGACCACCCGCCGCCCCTGGGATCACGCGGACCTGATCCGGATCGAGCCCGCCATCCCGGATCAGCTCGTAGGCCTTTCTTCCGGCCCGAAATTCAAGGAATGGACCGGCCATTACCAGTTTCCCTCCAGGTTTCGCCTTTTGACACGCTTCATGAATTGATCTGCTCCCATCATCCGGTTAGGACTCATTACAAATTAAAGTGGACACCATTGCGCTCGGATTTCGGTTAGATTTATCCGGTTCGATTGAGCGAAACCGCAGGCATAGTCGCTCTATGTCGAGGATTTCGCGAATAAGAATCGTACAAAGATAACCTGAAGATGAGATGCAAGAAGATGTTCAGGTAATTTTCAATGAATCCTTAGGCCAGCATCCCGCCATCACAAACCATAAGCGCACCCGTGGTATAGGAGGAGGCGTCCGAGGCGAGATAAAGGGCGGCCCCCGCCATTTCGATAGGTTTCGCGCATCGTCCCATGGGAACGGTCTGAAGGGCGGCTTTCAGGATCATTTCGTTTCCGATCAGCGCCTCGGCGAACTTGGTTTCGGTAAGGCCCGGCAAGAGGGCGTTGACCCGGATGTTTCGATTGGCCAGCTCCTTGGCGAAGGCCTTGGTCATGGAAATGACGCCGGCCTTGGTCATGGAGTAAACACCCTGGAGAAGGGCCGGGGTGACGCCGTTGACCGAAGATACATTGATCACCGAGCCTTTTCCAGCGGCGATCATCAGGGGAACGGCCTTTTGAATCATGAAAAAAGGTCCCTTTAAATTCACCTCGTTGGTCTTGTCCCAAATCTTCTCGTCCACGCCCAGGAGATCGCCGAAATAGGGGTTTGTCGCCGCGTTATTGACCAATATATGGAGTTTTCCAAATTTTTTTCCGATGGTCTGATAAAGGGCCTCGATCTGGTCCATCATGCCCATATGGCAGGCAATGGCCTCCGCCGAGCCCCCGGCATCCTTGATCTTCGCCACCACCTTTTCCAATCCTTCCTGTTTCCGGCTGACCAGAATCACATGGGCGCCCTGGGCCGCGAAGGTTTCCGCGATCGCCTGGCCGATGCCCCGGCTTGCGCCCGTGACCAGGGCGATTCTCTCTTTCAATGAAAAATCAACCATGCTTTCCTCCTTTATTTATCTTCCATTTTTTCGCTTTTCCCAGGCCCAGTTGTCGCGGGTTTGAGAAACGCATTGACAAATTCCAGAACGAAATCCGCATACTGATCGACCGATATTTTCCTTTTGGAATATTTCCACCGTTTCAGATACCACTCCTGCTGCATGGCCTTGATCATGCAAGCGGTCAGGCGATGGTCCTTTTGATTGAAGATCCCCTTTGCGCTTCCTTCTTCCAGGATATCCACCAGAATCTTTTCGGTGAAACTCTCCATGGCGAGAACCTCATCCCGCTCTTTCTTGCTCAGATTTTTCGCCTCCATGAAGGTGAAATAGAACCAGGGGCGTCCGATTTCACTCAAATAGAGGTGGGTCCGGATCAAATTCCGAAGCTTCAAATCGGGGCTTGCCTCCGCATCGAGACAGACAGTAATAGCGCGGTTCACAATGGCCCGTCCCTGCCGCTGAATGATTTCGAGGAGCTCCTCCTTGCTTGAAAAATAGGCGTAAAGAGCCCCCATGCTCATGTCGGCTTCCCGGCTCAGATCCCGCATGCTCATGGCCTGGAACCCTTTTTCATAGGAGATCTTGAAGACTGCGTCGAAAATCCGCTGGAGATTCTTGACGACCGTGGCCTCTTTTTTCACCCGGATGTGGTCCCGGTTTTCAAAAAAGCTTTCCCTGCAGAAATCCTCCATCGTGATATTGATGTTTTCCAGAAAATCTTTATAATTCATTCTTTTTATCGTTCGTGAACGGTTTCTTAAAAAATGCGCGGACACTTTAAAATTATCCCGAAGAATACCTTTGGGATAAAACGGTGTCAAGCGAATACGAGCGATCGTTCGATTTTATATAAAAAAGTTCCGGCAAGAAGGAGCGGAAATCATGGACCGACTGAAAATAGAGCGCCGTCCATACCTGATGGAGAATGCGATTCAGCACTACGCCTGGGGCGGGAAGGGAGACAACGCCTTTATTCCGATATTCATGGCGTTTAAGCCCGAGCCAGGGGTCGCCTATGCGGAGCTCTGGATGGGCGCGCACGGGAACGGCCCCTCATCGGTCATGATTCACCAACGGGCCGTGCCCCTTGACCGGCTCATTCAAGATGATCCGATCAACACCCTTGGAAACCGCGCCGCCGGAAAATTCGAGAGGAGCCTTCCCTTTCTTATGAAGATCCTCTCGGCGGAGGAACCCCTCTCGATCCAGGCCCATCCGGATAAGGAAGCAGCCCGGATGCTCCATCAAAAAGACCCAGCCCACTATCCAGACGAGAACCCCAAGCCCGAAGTGGCCGTGGCCCTCGATTATTTAGATGCGCTGATCGGGTTTAAATCCGGCGGCGAGATGGCGGAGACCCTTGCCGCCTTTCCGGAACTGAAGGAGATGATCCCCGAGGAGCGCCCTTCGGCCCCCTCCTTTTATTCCGGAATACTTAAAAACGCATTCGGTCACCCGGAAAGGGTGACACAGGTCAATGAAGCGATCAAAAACAGGCTTGACGGTAAAACAGGGGCATTGACCGACGAGGAGCGCCTCTTCCTATACCTGGCAGAGAAATACTCGGCATCGGAAGCGGGCGTTCTGATGATGCTTCTTTTAAGAAGGGTCCGGCTGAAAAAAGGAGAGGGAATCGCCATCGGTCCCGGCGTTCCCCACGCCTATCTCAAAGGAAATATCATCGAGTGCATGACCAATTCGGACAATGTGGTCCGGGCGGGCCTCACCCCCAAATTCAAGGACCGGGAGGCCCTTTTCCAGATTCTCGATTACCAAACCGATCCAATCCCGGTGATCTCCGGAGATCGTCCAGGACAGGATCTCTCCTACCAGAGCCCGTTTGACGCCTTTTCCCTTTCCAAACTTGTCATCCGCAAAAAAAGCAAAAAACGGCTCGATTCAGGGGACGCCCCTCAGATTTTACTTGTAACAGAGGGAGAAATAGGATTGATTTGGACAAACGCCTGTGGCGACGAGCAGGAGATAAAAGCCCTCAAGGGGCGCTCCCTCTTTCTTCCAGCATCTCTCGGGAGCGTGACAATCGTCTCCGGAACCGGGGCCGAGCTCTTCAGAGTCACACTTCCCGATCCATAGGTATGGGTATAACGGTATGCTTATTTCACTTTCAACACTTTCAACAGAACAGACAGAGGGTATGGCCCCATCCATGACCCCACGTCAGCAACTGGTGGCATGCAGGGATTGCGATCTGATCAATACCATCAACCCCCATGCGTATGGTGAGCGGTTCCAGTGCACCCGGTGCGGCTCGCTCCTGCGTCACAACAAGATCAACTCCATTGAAAGAAGCCTTGCCCTCGTGACCGCGGGCCTGATTCTCTTTCTCGTCGCCTGCTCCTATCCAATCCTCAGCTTGAAGGTGGTGGGGGCCGCCACCAGCAACACGCTCATCACCGGTGTCATCGACCTCTACCATTATGGACTCAAGGATTGCTCTCTCATGGTTTTTTTCATGACGATCCTTATCCCATTTGTCAAATTCGCCATGATCTTCTATATCCTGACGTCGTTGAGATGGAACCTTTATCTCCCCAAGCGGCTTCTCATTTTTCGTGTTTACCATATCATCGACACCTGGGGCATGCTTGAAGTCTACATGTTGGCCATTATCGTCGCCATGGTGAAGCTGACCGATTTCGCCACGGTCTCGATCGGGATCGGCCTCTACGCCTTTATCGCATGCATGGTGATCTCCTTCAGCATCTCGGCGACCCTGGATCCGCACCTGATCTGGGAAAGACTGGAGGCGAACCCGTGAATCGAAGACGGTTGACCGCAAAAGAGGCCTCCCTCGTCAGCTGCCACCTCTGCGGCAAGCTGTTTCGGGATACTCCCGCGCCAAAAAGAGTCAAACGGAGATGCACCCGGTGCGGCGCCACGCTCCATTCGAGAAAGCCCGAGAGTCTTGCGCGGACTTGGGCCTTGGTGATCACCGGGCTCATCCTCTATATTCCAGCCAACCTATATCCCATCATGACGGTCACCCAAATGGGCCGGGGAACGCCCGACACCATCCTTTCAGGGATCGTTGCCCTTTTCAATAGCGGCCTCTGGTCCATCGGCGTCATCGTTTTTACCGCAAGCATCCTCATCCCCGTGCTGAAACTGGTCGTCATGGTGTTACTGCTCCTCTCGGTTCATTTCCGGTGGAGATGGCCCAGGAGACAAAGGACCCTCGTCTATAAGATCGTCGAATACATCGGCAAATGGTCCATGCTCGATATTTTCATGATTTCAATCCTGGTGGCCCTTGTCAAACTGGGATTTCTTTTGAATATTACACCCAACAAAGGCGCCAGCGCCTTCGCGGCGGTCGTGATTGTGACCATGTTCGCGGCCATGAGTTTCGACACCAGACTGATCTGGGACAGGAAAAATTATCATGAATGAAAAAAAACAGTTATTCAAAGGGATTCCCGAGGCGGAAGCGGCCCCCGCCGGCAGAATTTCCATCATCTGGATCGTTCCGGTTCTGGCGGCCCTGATCGGATTGTGGCTCGTATACTACAGTTACAAGGAAAAAGGGCTTGAGATCACCATTCAATTCAATTCAGGCGAAGGAATCGTCAAACGGGAGACTCTGATCAAGTATGACGGCGTGAACGTAGGCGTCGTGGACAATATCTCGCTCAGCGAAGATAAGAAGAAAGTGGTGGTGACGGCCACCCTCAACAAATACTCGGTGGACCTGGCCAAGGAGAAAACCCAGTTCTGGGTGGTTCGGCCTCGTCTCAATCTGGGTGGGGTTTCGGGTCTCGACACCCTTTTAACCGGCGAATATATCAAAATGAGGCCCGGCAAAGGAAAGCCAAGGAAAGCCTTTGTCGGCCTTGAAAGCCCGCCCTTCGGAGACCCGGACGCCCCCGGCCTCCATATCACCCTGGAGTCCGACCGGCTGTGCTCCCTTTCCGAAGGCTCACCGGTTCTCTTTCGCGAAATCGAGGTGGGCCGGGTGGACGGACACAAGCTCTCTCCAGATGAAAAACACGTTCAAATTCATGTATTTATCTATGAGATGTTCGCCAAGCTGGTGAGGGAAAACACCAAATTCTGGAACGCCTCGGGGATATCCATCTCGGGAAACCTATCGGGCATCGACATCAGGACCGAATCTTTAGCCGCCGTCCTCGCAGGCGGCATCGCCTTTGAAATCCCGGAGGCGGACCCTCCAGCCAATCCATGTAAAAACGGCTCGACCTTCAAACTCTACGAAAGCAAAGAGATGGCCATAGAGGGCGGATTTCTCGTGAAAATCAAATTCAATTCCGGTGAAGGGCTTGCTGCGGGAAGCACCAATGTTCTCTACCGGGGCCTGACTGTGGGGAAGGTGACCGATATCCATATCGCCGACGACTTGAAAGGCGTCATCGTCACGGTGCTGATGAAAGAGGCGGCCAAGCCCATCGCCGTTTCCGATAGTCTCTTCTGGATTGTCAAACCCCGGCTGAGCCTGGAGGGGGTCACCGGCATCAACACCCTCTTGTCCGGTCAATATATCGAGGTGCGTCCAGGCCGGGGAGAACCCTCTTTTTCCTTTACCGGCATTGAGAATCCTCCCCTGGGAGATCCGGACGCTCCCGGCCTCCATCTGCTTCTGACCTCAGATAATCTGGGCTCTCTTTCAGAGAGATCTCCTGTCTACTATAAAAAAATCAAAGCAGGCGAAATTCACGGCCATGAATTGTCTCCGGATAAAAAACAGGTCTTGATCCACCTTTATATCTATGAAAAATTCGCCTCCCTGGTGAACCGGGAGACCCGCTTTTTTAACGTGACCGGCATCCAGGTAACCGCAGGCCTCTCCGGGGTCAAGGTCAACACCCACTCCCTTGCGGCCCTTCTGGACGGAGGGGTCGCCTTTGAAACACCTGAAT
>JAGVHJ010000397.1 GCA_020056645.1 Desulfobacterales bacterium | reverse complement strand
GGAAGCAAGAATCATCAGCGCGACCAATCGGAATCTCCAGGAAGCCATCAAGGAAGGGAATTTCAGGCAAGATTTTTATTACCGTTTAAGAACCGTCCCCATCACCCTACCTCCCCTTCGGGAGCGCAAGGACGATATTCCGCTTCTGGTTCAACACTTTATTCGGCGCTTCAATAAACGCTACAACAAAAACGTGCGGTCGGTCGACACCAAGGTAATGCGGTTTTTTAATCAGTATCACTTTCCCGGAAATGTCCGTGAATTGGAACGGGCCATCGAATACGCTTACGTTTTCGTAAAAGGCCCGGTGATTTTCATGAGCAATCTCCCCGCAAAAGAGGAGTTCCAACTGATAAACGAAAAGCATATAGATGAATTCATCCCTGGAATGGAGGGCCATAGCCGGGAATCCATTTTACGAGCGCTTTCTATCTCAGGGGGAAAGCGCTCAAAGGCGGCCGAGCTCTTGGGTATCAGCCGCACCTCCCTGTGGCGCGCCATGAAAAAGTTTGGTCTTGCCTGATCCCCATTTTCTCTCCAATTGAAAGTTTGTTTCAATTTGTTCCATATGTTCCATTTCATGTTTCATGAAGCTAGTAATATAATTAAATCGTTAATTTTTAATATGTTGTAGGATTGTTATTCCTGCAAACCCTTCTGTATTTGAAACAATATTTTTGTTTCATTCTCCATCCCCTGATGACAAATGAAAATAAACAAGCCTATCTTTAGATAAAAAAAGAAATATCGTTAAATATTATTTGTAATTTCAATATGTTGATAAATGGCATGCCCTTTGCTAATGGAAGAATCCAAAACGGATTGACCCATTTTTAAATGAAACGATGAAACATTCATCAGAGAAGGAGGCAAATAATGTCTGATCAAGTCAATATTATGGAAGAGATCATTGGACGCTACCCTAGAAAACCCGAATACCTGATTTTTCTGCTTCAAGATGTCCAGGCGGATCTCGGCTACATTTCAAAAGAGGCCATGCAGCTGATTGCGGAACATGCCGACGTACCCATTACGCAAGCCTATTCGGTCGCGACCTTTTATCAATCGTTTAGACTGGAACCGAAGGGTGAGCATGAAGTTCGGGTGTGCCTTGGCACCGCCTGCCATTTGAAAGGAGGGCAGCGCATTCTTGAGGATTTGGAACGTAAACTTGATGTGGCGACCGGTGCAACGACGGAAGATATGATGTTTACCTTGAACTCGGTAAACTGCGTTGGCGCGTGCGCCCTATCCCCGGTGGTTCTTTTCGATGGTAAGTACGAAACCAATATCACGTCCAGCAGAATTGAAAAAATATTGAAACAGTTGAAAAACGATCAAACCGGAAACTCGGAGGAAGAGACCAATGATTAAGGGAAATACCGCATTGAAATCAGAGAACTATCGACTGAATTCTCATGATGATCTGAACGCCTTACGTCAGCGCATAATAGAAAGCTATGATCCGAACCGTCCTGAAATACTGGTGTGTCATGGTACGGGATGCATTGCCAATGGCAGCGTTCAGGTCGCGGAGGCGATACGGCGGGCCTGTGAAAAACTAGGTGTTGACGCCAAAGTCATGCCGGGAATTAAAACAACCGGCTGTCAGGGATTGTGCTCCAAGGGGCCTCTGGTTCACATTAAACCCCATGGTCTTTTTTATCAGAAAGTAAAAGTGGAAAATGCGGAAGAGATCATCCAGAAAACCATTCTTGAAAATCAGCCGGTTGAAAAGCTTCTCTATAAAGATCCCCACACGGGCGAACGGATTCACAAAGAAGAAGATATTCCGTTTTACAAGAAACAACAGCGATATGTATTGAAAAACATTGGAAAAATTGACCCGAAAAGTATTGAGGACAAAATAGCGGCCGGAGGATATCAGGCTCTATCAAAAGCCCTGACGACCATGACGCCTGCACAGGTGGTCGAAGAGATCACAAAATCTGGATTGCGGGGCCGAGGCGGCGCGGGCTTTCCCACTGGCAGAAAATGGCAGGGAGCTCTGAAGGCTGTTGAAAAGAAGGGAAGGCCTGTTTATGTGGTCGTAAACGGCGACGAAGGTGATCCAGGGGCATTTATGGATTGCGCCATCATGGAAGGTGATCCCCATGCGGTTCTTGAGGGACTGATTCTCGGGGCCTATGCACTGGGTGCTGAAATGGGGTATTTGTATATCCGCATGGAGTATCCCATCGCCGTAAAACATCTTCAACTCGCCATGGATCAAGCAAGGGCCTATGGTCTCATGGGCAAAAACATCCTGGGAACTGGATTTTCATTTGATGCGCAAATCAACAGAGGTGCTGGCGCGTTTGTATGTGGTGAGTCGACGGCGCTTTTCACATCTATCGAGGGAAAGGCTGGAAATCCAAGACCCAAGTATGTGCGATCCGTCGAAGAGGGGCTTTGGGGAAGACCAACTGTGTTGAACAACGTGGAAACCTGGGCCAATGTTCCCATGATTATCGAAAAGGGATCGGCGTGGTATGCGGGGATTGGTGTTCCTCACAGCACTGGCACCAAAGTCTTTTGCCTGGTTGGAAAAGTGAATAATGTTGGGCTGGTGGAGGTTCCCATGGGAACGGCGCTTTCTAAAATAATCGAGGATATCGGGGGCGGCGTTCCAAGTGGAGAACCGTTCAAGGCCGTTCAGACAGGTGGTCCTTCGGGGGGCTGCATTCCCTACAGTTTGAAAGATCTTCCTGTCGACTTTGACTCTCTTGACCAGGCGGGAGCCATGATGGGCTCTGGCGCCATGATCGTTATGGATAGTCACGATTGCGTTGTGGATATTGGTCGTTATTTCTTAAAATTCCTTGAAGAGGAGTCCTGCGGGAAGTGTCTTCCTTGCCGGTTGGGACTGACCCGCATGCGGGAAATTCTCGACAATTTCGCCCAGGGAAGCGGCGCAGAGAGCGATATCGAGGATTTAAAAAGTCTCGCCAAGGCGATTCAGGATGGTGCGCTCTGCGCACTTGGAAAAAGTGCTCCCAATCCTTGTTTGACGACGTTGAAATTTTTTCATGAAGAGTACTTGGCCCATGTAAACGATCAGAAATGTCCGGCCGGCGTCTGCAAGGATCTGATTACGTATAGCATCGACCCAAATGCCTGCACAGGGTGCAGAAGCTGTGCCCGGCAATGTCCTCAAGAGTGCATCTCTGGCGAAAAGAAAAAACCCCACGTAATTGACGAAAAGGCGTGTATTCGATGTGGGATTTGCAAGGAAACATGTAAGTTCAACGCGGTGATCGTGAGCTGATACGCCAAACGATTTCAGACATACAGGAGAAAAGTGACAATGGTTAAATTCAAGATCAATGATACCGAAGTGCAAGCAGAACCCGGTTGGACTGTTTTGGAAACGGCGCGCCAATATGGAATCGAAATCCCCACTCTTTGTTATCACGAAGCCGTGTCGTCGAGCGGCGCATGCCGTCTCTGCATGGTGGAGCTTAAAGAAGGCAAATGGTCAAAACTGGTGGCGTCATGCATTTATCCGGTTGCAGAAGGAATACTAATTTATACGGAGACCGAGCGGGTTCAAAATGTCCGCCGATGGATTTTCGAGATGCTTTTGGCCCAGTGTCCGGCAAGTGCTGAAATCAAAACCATGGCGGCCAAATACGGCGTTATCTCTACCCGTTTCTCCATCAAGGACCCGACCGAGGAGTGTATGATTTGCGGACTCTGCACAAGGGCCTGTGAGGAGATTGTGGGATTGTCTGCCATTTCCATTAT
>JAGVHJ010000278.1 GCA_020056645.1 Desulfobacterales bacterium | reverse complement strand
GATCTCAAATTCAAGGCGTTTCAGGATGCCGAGAAGGGGAGGCTCAACCAGAGGATCTCCAGAAACCTGGATCTCCTTTCCCTCACCATTGTGGATGCGGTCTATGATTTTGTCCCTGAGCGGGCGGCGAATATCATGGTGCCCTTTCTCACGGAGGAGATCCGCGCGATCTATGTGCTGACCGATGCCGGAGAGCTCTTCGCGGGCGTTTCCATCACCGGTGACGGAAAAATCGAGCCCATGAGCCAGAAACGCAAGTGGCCCGAAGAGTGGATTTCTGCATCAAGACCCCTCAAAAAAGAGGATGAGACCATCGGCGCCCTGTTTCTGCACTATTCCATGGATTCCATCGCCGCTCTCGAAAAGCAGAAAATCAAGGAGATGGAGAGCATCCGGACCCAGACCTTCAAGGATATCCAGAAAGGCGTCTACGATGCGATGGTTGGCCGGCTGATTGAGGGGACCATCATTTTTGTCATTCTGGTCTCCTCCCTCTCTTGGTTCATGATCCGCTCCGTTCTTGTTCCGGTGAGGAAGCTCAAGGCGAGCGTCGCTCTTCTTGCGAATGGCGATCTGGGAGTCACTTTTGGCAATGGAAAAGAATCGCTGGAGGGCCTTCAAGTTCCAGGGGATACCCGTTCGGAGGAGAGGGGGAGCGGAGACGAGATCGAGGCCCTGGGCGCGGCCTTGAACCATATGGTGTTCAATTTAAGGAGTATGGCCGTCAACATCTCGAAGGGCGTGGAAACGCTTACCGCAGCCTCCGCAAGCCTCGCGGCGGTTTCTCGGCAAATCGCTTCCGGCTCCGTTCAGACATCGGAAAAGGCCTCATCCATGGCGAACGAAGCGGGCGCGATGACCCTCTCCATGAAAACGGTTGCCGGCTCATCGGACCAGGCGTCGGATCATATTGGATTTTTTGCTTCGGCGGCGGAAGAGATCGGCGCGATGATCAATGACATTTCGGCTCATACGGGCAAGGCCAGGGAGATCGTGACCCGGGCCGTGAAGCAGGCGGAGAGCGCTTCCCGGAAGATAGATGAATTGGGAAGGGTGGCGAAGGAGGTCGGCAAGGTCACGGAGACGATCGCCGAGATCTCAGAACAGACCAACCTCCTCTCTTTAAACGCGACCATTGAGGCGGCCAGGGCCGGAGATGCGGGCAAAGGGTTCGCCGTCGTCGCCAATGAAATCAAGGAGCTGGCCAGGGAGACCGCCCAGGCGACGGATGAAATCAAAGAGAGAATCGCAGGCATTCAAGATACAACGAAAAGCACCGTGGAGGAGATCGAAGAGGTCGTTACGGTTATCGGTGAGGCCAACGATATTGTGACGACCATTTCCGGTTCGGTGGCGGAACACGCTTCTTCCACAAAAAAGGTCGCCGAGGATGTGGTTCAAGTCAACGAGGATATGGCCCTGGTCAAAGAGAGCGTGCTGACAAGTCTCAAAGTGGCGGGCGGAATCGGCGCGCATATTTCTGAAGTCAACCAGGCGGCCCACGATATGGAGAGCGCGAGCCGGAACATCAACGAGAGCGCGGAAGCCTTGTCTGATCTGGCCGAACAACTGAAAAAACGGGTGAGCTGGTTCAAGGTGTGAATCGCACCCGGTTGAAGCGTAGGGCCCGTTAACACAACACGAAAGAGAAAAAACGATGAATGAGAAGAAATATGAGTGGGAACCTGAAAACTACACGAAGAACTCATCCACCCAATATCAGTACGCCATGGAGATCATGCCCAAATTGAACCTGACCGGATATGAATCGGTTCTCGATATCGGGTGCGGAGATGGTAAAATAAGCCGTCAACTGAAACAATTGCTTCCCAAGGGAGAGGTGGTCGGCATCGACGCTTCCGAAAAAATGGTGGACTTCGCACGGAAAACCCATCAGACATCCGATCGCGAAGGGATCTCCTTTTATGTAATGGATGCCTCTCGGATCGTATTTGACAGAAAGTTTGATGTTGTTTTTTCCTCCTCCGCGCTCCACTGGGTGAAAGATCAGCCCGCTGTTCTGCGGGGCGTGAAACAATGCATGAAAGCGGGGGGAAGACTCTTTTTCCAAATGTCAGGACAAGGCTCAATGGAGAAGATGCTCTTGGCCTTTGTAAATCTGCTGAATGATCAAAAATGGAAACCCTATTTTTCTGAAATTCATTTCTCCGGCGGTTTTTATACAGAGACCCAATATCGGGAGTGGCTTCTTGAGGCGGGGTTCACCCCTTTAAGGGTCGAACGGGTCAGAAAGGCGATTGCTTTTAAAGAAAAAAAGGATCTGGAGGGGCACATTAAGGCTGCCTGGCATCCGATCACCGAAAGGGTTCCCGAGGCCCATCGAGACGCGTTTGTGTCGGACCTTGTTGGCCATTATCTCGAAATTGTTCCCGTGAACGAAGATGGCCTTCCCTGGGCGGAGGCGGTCCGGCTGGAGGTTGAAGCGGTGAGGCCTTGACCTTTTTTCGATTTAATGCGACTGTGGTCCCACGAAAAAATGAGTTATTTTAAAGGAGATTCCATCATGACACTACCAGAGAGCCCCGTTCTCTTTTCCATGGTGAACCAGACCGCCCTCATCACCTTGAACCGGCCGGAAAGGCGTAACGCCATCAACCAGGCCCTTCTCACACACCTCTATGACGCCATCGAAAAGGCCGGGGCCGACAAGGGGGTCCGGGCCATCGTCATCACGGGCAACGGTAAATCCTTCTGTTCGGGGATTGATCTTGCCGTGATCCTGACGGAAAACCTCTTCGATCCCCGGGGGGATGGCTCTGACCTGCCCGATCTATTCTCCGCCTGCGAAAAACCGATCATCGGAGCCATCAACGGCCACGCCATCACCGGAGGATTTGAAATCGCCTTAAACTGCGATTTCCTCATCGCCTCGGAAAACGCCTCCTTTACGGACACCCATGCGAAGGTCGGCATCCATCCGGGATGGGGAATGACTCAGCTCCTTCAGCAGGCCATTGGCAAACGA
The DNA here is from genome assembly GCA_020056645.1 of Desulfobacterales bacterium. Classification (GTDB taxonomy): domain Bacteria; phylum Desulfobacterota; class Desulfobacteria; order Desulfobacterales; family JAHIVH01; genus JAHIVH01. The sequence goes on along the minus strand of JAGVHJ010000278.1, from coordinate 5,262 downwards.
AGGGCCCGGCAGCTCTCCTTCACCTGCCGCCCCATAGACGCCCATACCGCTTATGACTGGGGCCTTGTGAACGAAGTCACCACGCCCGATCAGCTCCTGCCCCGGACCCTTGAAATCGCGGACCAGATCGCCGCCGTGAACGCCGGCCTGCTGCCGGTGATCCAGAAGCTCATCAACCATCGGGACACGGTGTGCCATCAGGCGGCCTTCGCCCATGAACGGGCGGAATTCCGGAAATTCGTGGGCGAACATTTGAACCCCCCTTCCGTGTGAAAAGGAAAGGACATCTAATTTATGGAGAAAACGAAAATGAAGAGAGCTTATCGATTAACGATGATGGCGGCGATCCTTTGTGGGGGGTCGCTTTTTTGCTTTACGGGGTGCGATCAACAGGAACCGCCAGAGACGATCGCCGTTGTTGCGTCGGCGGATCTGGCTGGGGGAAACAATGGAACGCTATCTTTGATCAACACCGATCTCCCCCATGACGATCACACGGTGATTGAGGGTGTGAAGAAACCGACCCATGTGATCATCAGTCCGGATGGTGGGGCCGCCTATGTGTGCGGCTCCAGTGAAGCCGTTATTGCCGTGGTCGATATCGCCACGAGGAGCGTCACGAAATATGATGTCAATGGTAACACCATCTGGGACATGGCTTTGACAAAAGATGGAAAGAGGCTTGTGGTCGGAACCAACCGGGGGCTCTTGAATTACGGCCGGATCATCGTATACGATACCGCAGACATGCGTGTTCTCAATGATTTTATCGCCTATGAAAATGAGATGTTGCCAACAAGCGTTTATGGGTGCAAGCTTGCGGTTCATCCCACATCGGGCTATCTCTATGTCATTTCCAAGGATATTTTCAGCACGAATATCTATGTCCGGGCCTTTTCGCCGGAGGGCCTCCTGGTCGGCCAACGAATAAAAATAGCCAGCCAGTCGTGGTTCGGAGGGGATTTCGATGATTATGACATCGGCATTTCTCCGGACGGAAAGTTACTGTTGGCGGTTAGCAGCGATGTTTTCCCCTTCGCCATTGACGATCTCACCTTCGAGCCCCACTCCCTTTATGGAAATATGGGGCTGGGGGTGGATAACTCACCCGCCTTGAAAGGCAAGAGCACCCTCTTGTTTACGGATAACGGCAAGTACATGTATGTCAACTCAACCGGCATCCGCTATTTTGATCTGATCAACGACGGCGGCGGTTCCCTGCTTCTCAGCCGCAAGAAGATCATGGCGGAGGAAGAGGCCCCGGTTTTGTACGATATCATCGATTTTATAGAAGATATGGTTCCGATTCTCTCCACCTATTTTGCGGGAGAGACCTATCAGAAGATCGTTGATATGTTTATGGGCGAGAATCTCTTTGGCGTGGCGGCGTCGACCGTTCAAGGAAATACATGTTACATGCTCTTAGCCCCCGTGGTCGACGCGGCAACGGTGACCGAGTCAGGGGCGTACCTTCTCCTGATCTCATCCTACGATCCCATTCTGGGCATGAATATCCTTTCGGATGTGAGGCTTCTCACGGAATATCCAAACGGCATCAGCGTGAACGGGAAGAAAAACACCCTGACGATTTCTTACTCGCGAACGGGATTGAAGCAGCTTGAAATCGTTAAAAAGAGCCCCCTCGGAGGATGGACCTTCTCCGGTTCGGAAATCATCGACCTTGAAAACAATCCCCGTGTGTCGGGGATCGCTACCTGTCAGCCGTGACGCTCCCTAATTTAGGATATCCTTGAACCGGATCAGGTGGTCCGAATAGGCCAGCAATCGCTGGTCGCTTGAGAGAATGATCACCTGCCGGTTCTTGGCTTCATCGGAAATGATCGCCATGGTGTTTTTCAAACGGGCGTCATCGTAGTTCATGAACGCGTTGTCGATGATCAAGGGGATGTTGGTGTCCGCAAGGGTCTTATACAACGAGAGTTTGTAGGCGAACAGCATCTGATCGTAGGCCGACTTGCTCAGGTTGGCCGCGGGGGTTTCGAGGCGTCCGTTAATGGGAAGCCTGATGGTCAGGTTCTCCTCAATGGAGACCGGAACCTTCCGGTCAACGATCCGGTTGAAGGTTTTGGTGAACTCCTCCTTGAACTGCTTGCCATAATTGCCGATATAGCTGTTCAGTTGTTTTTTGCATAGATCCTTGATTGTCGCGAGCCGTTTGGGCGTGGACTTCAGGGTCTCGAGCTTTCTCAGCTGGATATCCCGCTTCTCGTGGATCTCCTGGATATAGGCCCCGTGGATTTCGATTTGGCTCAGTTTTTCGGAGACGGAGAGAAGCTCCTGGGAAAGTTCGGTAAGCTCCCGGGCAGCGGTCTTGACATTCCTATTGAAACCATTCAGCTTTTCAGGAATAACGGCTATGGAGATCTTGTTTTGCAGCTGATTGATCTCATTTGAAAGTTCCGAACACTTGATTTTCGTATCCTGGTAGTCGGAAATCGTCTCTTCGAAACTCTTCACCTCGGCCAGGTTCATGCCCAGTTTGATCAGGGTTTCGGAAAGTTCTATCTGCACCTTCTTAATATCGTTTTCATAATTCAGGCTGTTCGCGTCATGATTTTTCAACTGTTCGTTGATGGAAATCATGCCCGCAAGAAGCTCCTGGGCCTCTCCATAGCTCTTTTCGATGAATTCGATGGATGCGTCGACGGAGCTCTTGTAGTTTTTGTCGATCTGGAACTCCCTCATGGTGTTTTCCAGCTCCTCCTCAATCTGGCGGATGTGGGAGAGGTCCGAGGACTTGTCCTTTTCCCTGGAGGTCTGGTTGACATAGTCGATAAACGATTTTCTCAGTTCCGTGGGGGTCGTAATGCCCAGTCGATTGAGGGTCTGCCACACCTCGGGGGTGTTATACCAGGCGTTTTTGGCGCTATACTCCTCCATGTCGAGCATCATCTTGATGACTTTGTTTCTCTCCTTTCCCGATGTGATCCAAAAAATGGCCGAGACAATGGCCGCGAGAAAAGAGAGGGCTGAAACCAGATACCACACGCTTCCTTGAATCTGGTAGGTGACTTTTACGATGAGGGGGATCACCGTCGATAGAAAGAAGAGAAGGGAGAAGAGTTTGGACGCGACCCACTTCGGATTGATGGCGTGTAACTTGGCCTGGACCGCTTCTATTTCCCGGCTCAGTTTTTCTTTTATCTGTTGGGTGTTTTTATCCGCCGCGTCCACATCCTCTAAAATGTTGTGATTTTTCCGAAAAAATTCCCAGAGCGGACTTGTGGGAAGGGTGTCGGTATACTCTTCCCTGATTTTCCCTTTTTGAAAGAGCATCTTTTTTAGAAAGGAGATGTTCTTAATTTTAAGGTAAACCTTTTCAAGTTCCTCGGCGGAACTGATCTTCAGAGTGGAAAAGGTCTCGTTCAGGCGGGCTTTAAGCTTTAATTTTTTTTCCTTCAGATCGTTTGCAACCGATAGGCTGTTTTCCGACAATCCCTTGAGTTCTTTGATTTTGTTGTCAAAGTGCAGAACTCGTGAGAGCTCTTCCCTTGATTTGGTTTCAACCCACTTGAGCTCTTCATACCGGGATTGGTGGCTTGAGAGCTCATTTTCCATTTCAGAGATCTTGTTTTTGATATCGGCCAGGTAGTTGGCGCTCTCTTTCTCGTAGATTTTTTCGTGGTCGTGAAGCTCCCGCTCTTTCTGGATGATGGCGGCTTGCAGCTCCCTTTTCCGCCGGTAGGTCCGGTTATAATCAGCGATCTTTTCCTTGTGCCGCTCGATCTCGGTTTGAAGGGCGGTCACCTCGTCGGTGGTGATGGTGATATGGGAAGGGATTTCAGAATTTAAAGAATCGATCCGGTCGATGGTCAAGGCCAGGACCCGGCCGGTATCTGTTTCCTCCATTTTCCGTTTCAGGGTGGCGACCACCGTGCCGTCAACGCCCTCATGGATGTCGAAGGTCTCGTTTTCAAACAGAGAACCGATGGATTCGATGAGTTTCCGTTTAAAGGGAGGGGTGTAGTTTCTATTCAGAAAATCGATGTCAAGGATCGTCGAGTCGTAAACGATCCTGCCGCCGAATTCGGAATTTTCCCACGGCTCGTATCGCGAGAGCTCCGATCCAGGCTCTGAAAGGGCGTTGATGATAAAACAGGCAAGAGATGTTTTGCCGGCTTCATTGGGGCCGTGAATGATATTCAGGCCGGGCTCTAGGTTAAGCTCCCTGATTTTCAATTTGCCAAAGCCGTTCACCACAATCTGTTTTATCCACATATCGCCTCACCTCTCAACACCTTGATCAGTAATATCTTGGAAAGCGTATCCAGTTTATTGATTCTATCGTAGAGCTGTTTTTCAAGCAGATTTTCCGGGGCCGAGTCAACCACGTCCGCGATCACAGTGAATTTTTCCGTGAGTTGGTGATAGCTCTCCCGGGTGATGGGGTGGTTGATTTTGACAATGGTCTCTCCATAGGTTTCCGGGATGCTCTCCAGATCGTCGGCGGCGATGAGATTGAACATGGGAACCGAAAGAAGAACATCCCGTTTGTCCGCCCGGATTTTGGGTTTGTTGTTGATGGGGGATGAATTGACAGGGCTTTTACCCTCCATGATTTCGAAGCTGTTGAAAAAGGTGGACAAGAGGTTGACGGTCTCGTGGACCAGCGCCAGATCACCATAAACATCAAAGAGGGCGACATGGGCATCCGGGTAGAGTTTTGCCACTTCGCTGAGAACGGAAATGTTTGCGTCATGGATCTGTTTGTGAACTTCCGCAAAGCCGGTTTCGATATGATACAATTGCAGATTGCCGACAATCACTTCCATGAATCACCGCTCCTTTCGACAGAAACTTTTTTGGGAACGTGTCCCCGCCAAGTATGACATGATTAAACCAAAGCTGAACCTGGAAAAAAATATTCTTGAAGCATTCAAACAAACACGTGAATCGTTTATCCCGTCACCTAATCACAACTTTGCGGATGTGTCAATTTTGACATTCAATCCAGTGTGAGAAAATCGTTAAAAATTGAAAAACTTACCCGCGCCAACCCGTTCTATAATGCAACACGGCGGGGTTTGGGACAAATAATTCCAATTTGCGTTCAAAGCGCTACCCTTGCTGGCTGCGTCGTCGGCTCCTTGACCTATTCCATATACCTCTCCGGGGCCGTGGCATCATCTTGAATGCAAAATGGAATGTAACTATTACCGTGAAAATGCTACCTGTTTAGAAAAAAACTTCCCCTATCACTGCCAAATGCTTCAACAGTGCATGGCAAAACGATCCGTTTTT
>JAGVHJ010000341.1 GCA_020056645.1 Desulfobacterales bacterium | reverse complement strand
TTTAGATGGTGTTTATAGAACTTTTTTTTACCATGTTTGGCAACCTTTTCAAAAGGTTGGCTCCCGGCAGGGCCGTCAAGGCGAATCCTACATGCGATTCCCCTGTCCCGCCCAGCACAACCCCATCAATAAAAAGGCAACCAGGATATGTTACCCAATTTCTTCGTGGCCGGCGCGCAAAAATGCGGCACTACCTCCATCCATAAATATTTGTCAGGTCACCCGGATATCTACCTTCCCCAAATAAAGGAAACCAAGCACTTCGCCATTGATGACCGGTATGAAAAAGGAATGGCGCACTATGAAACCACCTTTTTTGGAGCCTGGCAGGGAGAAAAAGCCGTCGGCGAAGTGGACCCGGACTATCTCTATTTTGAAACCGCCTTGGAACGGATCTCCGCCCACCTGGAGCTGCCGGGACTCAAGTTCATCTTTATCTTCAGAAACCCGGCGGAGAGGGCCTTCTCCCACTATCTGATGACATACAGGAGAGGCCTTGAACCCTTAACTTTTGAAGAGGCTATCGTGAAAGAACCGGAACGGATCAAAAAGGATTTTCATTCCCGCATGCACTACAGCTACCTAGACCGGGGCTTTTACCTGAGGCAGCTCAAACGCTTTTCAGACCGGGTGGACCCATCCCGGATCCTCTTGCTTCTCTCCGAGGATTTGAAAAAGAACACCTCGGAAACACTGAAAACATGTTTTGATTTTCTAGAGGTCGACCCGGCGTTTAAATCAACGGAAGCAAGTGTCCAGCATCATCGGGCCACCCTTCCCAAAAGCATGGTATTGGTAAAAAACATCATGGAGAAAGACACGCCATTGAAAAAAATCGGGCGGTTTCTGGTTCCCCACAAGGCATTCAGGGCGAAGATAGGGGATTTTCTATACAAACTCAATCAAACGGAAAACAAATATTTAACCTTAAACGAAGAGACCCGAAAATCGCTTTGTGAGCTTTTCGGCCCCGAAAACGAAAAACTTGCAGCCTGGATGAAACGGGATCTCTCCCACTGGAACCGTTAACCCCCCCGCCGCCGAGAAGATCCAGCATGCCTGAAACCAATACCATCAAAACAATCGCCAGGGGAGGCATCCTGTTTACCGCCGGAAAGTTCGGCGCGACCTTCCTGCAATTTTTTTCCGGACTGATCATTATTCACGCCATTGACAAGGCAGAATACGGGCTCGTCTCCCTGGGCCAGGTCTGGATGACCATCGCCATCACCATCTCATCCCTGGGCATGGGTTCGGGCTTGCCGCGTATCATCGCACACTATGCGGCGAAAAAAACCAGGGAGGAGATGGATTCGGTTCTCTCGGCGTCGCTCTTTCTGGTCACCGGCGTCAGCTTGGTGATCTGGGCGGGATTTCTGGGCTACGCCGTCTGGATAAAAACCCAAAACGGCCCTGGCCAGAACTTCTCCCTGGTATTGATCTTCTTCTCTTTCCTTATTCTTCCCACAACCCTTATAAACACTCTGTGCGCGCTCTTCCGGGGTTTTGAAAAAATCGAGCCGGAAGTCATTTACAACAGTATCATTCCCAATATCCTCAAGATCATCCTTCTCGGCGCGGCCCTTTTAATGGGAATGGCCTTGAAAGGCGTCTTGGCCGCTCAAGTTCTGACCCTCTGGTTCTCCCTTTTCCTGCTGATCCCATACGCCTCCCGGCGGATGATAAAAAATCTGGTTGTAAAAAATCTTCTCCCTTTTTTCAGGGAGGTTTTCATCTTTTCACTTCCCTTCATGGGTATTCAAGTGATGGGCCAGCTCCTGAACTGGATTCCCATGCTCTTCCTGGGACATTTTCATATGCCGGAGGAGATCGGCGTTTTCAACGCGCCGTCGAGATTGACCATCCTTTTTCCCATCCCCCTGCTTGCGGTTTCAACCCTCTATCTGCCGATCGCCACCCGGCATTACGAGGAGAATCAGATCGAAAAAATCAAGCCGCTCTATGTGACGGCCACCAAATGGTCTTTTTTCTTAACACTGCCGGTCTCTCTCTTCGCCATACTCGACAGTTCGTTTGTCACAACAACCCTATTTGGAAAAACGTACACGGACGCGGCGCCGGTTTTAATGGGTCTCTCCATCGCCGCATTGATCCACTCTTTTTTCGGACCGAACGGCGTCACGTTGATCTCCTGCGGCGCCCAGAAGAGCGTCTTCTGGTCCACGACGCTTGGCACCGGCGTTATGACCGCTCTCTCCCTGATTCTCATTCCCGCCTCCGGCGCATGGGGGGCCTCAATCGCCTATGGAATTGCCATCGCCGTCTCCAATGGGTGCATTTCATTCATCCTCTATCGTTACTACCGTATCCATCCCTTCAAGGGCCACTATTTAAAACCGCTCCTCCTGACCTTTTTTGTCGCAATCATGGGCTATTTCATGCTCAGCGCATCCGAAAATCCATCCTGGTATGTTCACATGGTCTATCTCCTCACCCTTCTGATGGCCGCCTTTTTTTCACCCCTCTTTACGGGGAGCCTCAGTCAGGATGATCGGGATCTGCTAAACCTGGTTAAGAAGAGAATCGGACAAAAAAAGAGGGATTCCGGGAAAAAAGATCCAGACGGTCGTTAAACGAAAATCCGTTCCGTTTGGATGGATGAGGGGCATTGAATCAAATTGACAATCACCCGATGACCTGTTAATTTTTAAAAAACAATCAAAACGCTTGGTTGAAAAGCGTTCACCCGGATACGCGTCGATGACCAACACCGCCAAAAACAGATTAAAAAAACTCCCCAGCTGGCTCGCCCATCCCAGAACCCGTGCTTACACCCATGCCACTATTCTCCTCTTGGGAGCGGGCTTTTTTCTAATCGCCGGACTGAAGTTCGAAGTGCTGACGGAAGTTCCTCTGGAGATCGACAAGGCCCAGCACTTCAGGGTGGGTCAGGTGACCACCGCCCTCTTGTTCTATCTCACCTATCTGGGAATCATCGCGCGCCTCCTCATTGTCGGGAAAAACAAGGGATCGCTGACACGCTTTCTCCTCTGGTTTCCCTCTTTGCTCGTGGTGGCCATGATTCTCGCCGTGAGCGCCACCCTTCTTTTTGCATCGGTCAAGGAGTATTTCGATTTCAGCGGAGTCGGGAACCCCGAGGTGCTCGATATCTGGGCGAGTTTCGATGGCGCTATTTCCGTCATTCCCTCCATCGCCCTGATCATGGGGCTGACACCGGTTTTTATTCCTCTTGACACCATCATGCAACTTCCCAAACTGATGCTCACCGATGTAAAAACCGGCATCAAGGGAATCGACACCTATACGGAAGAGCAAAAAACCCATCAGAACATTAAGCGTTCCGCCAGCATTCTCATCGTCGAGGATGATTACATGTGCGCCTCGGTGGTGATGAATTTTTTCAGAAACGTCAACTATAAATGCCACCATGTCACCACCATTGAAGAGGCCGACGAGTATCTGAGCATTCATACAAAAACCGTGAAAGTCATCGTTCTCGATAATTTCGTGGCGGTGGGACGAGGCGGGGCCAATACCACGGGCGGTCAATGGCTGGAGCAGCTTAAAACACGCTTTCCCAAAAACAGTCGGCCTTTTCTGGTGGTGGTGATCTCAGGCCATACGGAGTTTATGGGGGAGGCCAGAGATCAGGCCGATCTGATCCTGAAGAAACCCTGGAAACCTTCGGATCTGCTCGATTTTCTCCGGACGAAAAAGATAATAAAGAGCCAAGCCTGAAGAAAACGCCCCCCCAGGGTCATCGCATGTACCTATATGGCAATAATCCAATTGAGCCGCAAAAAACCCCTTTTGTTCGTTCCACACATTTTTTCGGGAGCATCTTGGCTTTTTGCTATCGCAAGAGCCGCCTGCATGATGCATACGATTATCCCGCGCCTCCCCCCATCAGCCTTGATGAACGCCGTTAATCACCAGGCCGAACACATTGGCATTGACGTTTTTTAAGGAATTCAGCTCCGTCTCAAGCCGGTTGTAGGTCGTTTTGCCGGATCGCGTCACCACGATGGTGCCATCTGAATAGCGGGCGAGCATCAGGCTGTCTGTGACACCAATGACCGGTGAATCAAAAATAATATAATCGAAATGGCTTTCAAGCTTCTTTAACAGCATGGACATCTTGATGGAACCGATCAGCTCGGAGGGGTTGTCCGGCTTAGGCCCCGCCGTGATCACTTGCATTTTATCGATGGGACCTCGTTTCAGGCTCCCCCCTTTGCTGCCCGAAACGCCGGAGAGCAGGGTGCTCAAGCCCCTTGAATTTTCCAGGTCAAGAATCTCATGAATCCTTGGTTCTCTTAAATCGGCGTCGATCAGGAGCACCCGGGCGTCGGATTGGGCGATGGCGACCGCCAGATTGATCGCGGTCGCGGTTTTCCCGTCCCCATGAACACCGCTAGTCACAAGGATGGTGTTCGCGATTTTTTTTCTAGCGGAGAAAAAGATAAACATGCGAATGGCCTTGTAGGCTTCCGCGATGGACGAGAGGGGCTCATTTAAAACCACTTCTTCTATTCGCATCTCCTTCGCGCTGTGAAATGGAATGGTGGCAAGGACTGGAATTTCAACCCGCTTGGCCAGGTCATAGGGAGACTTGATGGTCTGATCCAGGTAGTTCATGAAAAAAGCGAGGCCGATTCCACCGAAGAGCCCGATGATCAACCCCATCATGATGTTTCTTTTTTTCCTGGGCGAGAAGGGCTTCAAGGGGGGGACCGCTTTCTCGATCACCCGGACCGTCACCGGCGGCACATCCTCGATCAGATATTGCTCCTTCAATTTATTGATCAACGACTCATAGACATCCCGGTTCGACTCCACATCCTTCTTCATGATTTCATACCCAACGATCTTATCGTTTAATAAAACGACCTCCTCCTTCGTGGATAGAAAAAGATTTTTCAAATTCTCTTCCGTCGCCTTCGCGAGCTCATACTGGTTGGTTTCGTATTTGATCAGCTTGACGATGAGCTGCTTCTTTTTATCCCTTAATATCTCAAGGTTATTGGCGGCGCGAATCATCACGGGGTGCTTGTCGCCATATTTGTTGGAGAGCCGCATGATCTCCTGTTCGGCTTTCATGATCTGATCTTGAATCTCCTGCATGAAGCGATCGTTGGCGATGACGGGGATGGTGTCGGCATCCGTCATATCTTCCGGCAGATCCTTGATGCCCTGGTATACCGCCTCCTTCTCCTTTCGTTCGGCTTCAGCCATGGTCAGCCGGGTGCTCAATTGAGCGAGCTTCTGGGGCAGGATGGTGATCTTGTTTTCCACCGTCAGGATATCGTTCTCCTTCATATACCCCTGAAGCCTTTTTTCCGACTCTTCGAGCTTCCTAAGGGCGTCCTCCACCTTCCGGTTCATCCAGGTCTGGGAGGATTTGGCGGTTTTCGACCCGATGTCGAAATTCTGTTCGACATAGGCGTCGGCCACGAAATTCGCGGCGGTGGCCGCCAGAAGGGCGGACCTGGAAATATAGCTGATAAGGATGGTGTTGCTTTCGAGATCTGTTTCCACTTTCGTGGTGCTCGAAATCTGATGGGATTCGATGGTGGCGACAATCTCGATCATCCTCTTTTCCGGATCAACTTCACCTGTTTTTTCTTTTCCGGCCTTGTTTGCGGAGGCTCTCCCTTCGACCTCACGTTTCAATTTCTGTTTCACCTTCTCCGCCACTTCATGGCTATTGATGATCTGCTTCTGGGAATTCAAGAAGTTTTCTTCGTCATCGTAAAAAAACTTGGCCTGGCTTAACGGAGAAACGATCTTGTTGAGTTCGTTCTTTTCCACAAAAAGAACGGTGGTGCCCTTATATAAAGGAATAGCCGTCATGGTGTTCACGATGGTCACGATAAGGGTGGCCATAAAAAAGAGAATCACCACATATCGTCTCTCGGCGATTACTCTCAGGTAATCTTTTAGATGCAGTTCCTGATCCATATGGCTTTTCCTAGAAGAAACTCTCCGGTACGACAATCACATCGTCCGGCATCACCATGACATCCATCTTCACTTTGCTTAACACCCGCTCCTTGCCATCACTTTTTCTGATAATGCTCACATGGGTCGCGGAGGCCTTGCCGGTCAGTCCACCGGCAAGGGTGATGGCCTTCAGCACCGTGATGTTCTTTTCCCATTTATACACATCGGGCTTTTTCACTTCACCGGCCACAAAAAAATCATCCGCCTTGGAAATATAGATGCTGTCCCCGTCCATGATGGGGATATTTAACTCCGAATCTCCTTTTTCCACCAGATTGGCGAGGTCGATATGGATCACCGTGTTGTCCGTCTCATCTAAAAAACGGCTTTTCCGCTTGATGGTCGCCTTGGAGCCCGCTGTTTTTTCAAGGCCTCCCGCCTTTGATATCAATTCGAGGAGGGTCGCGTTTTCCCGAAGCTCGAAGATACCAGGCCGCGCCACCTGCCCAAGAATCACGGCCCGTTTGCTGCCATACTCGACGATGGTGAGGGTCACCTGGGGGTTGACCAGATAGCCATCGGCGAAAAGCACGGTGATCTTGCTCTTGATCTCCTCAAGGCTCAATCCCGCCACTTGAATTTTTCCAATCAGGGGAAGGTCGATATTTCCGTTTCCATCGATCCGCAGCCGGGTTTTCAGGTCGTCATGCTCATAGACCAAAAGTTCGAGCACATCGCCTGTTCCCACTGTGTAATCCCCGGTGGAACCGAGCCCATTGATCATTAGGAAGAGCAAAAGGGCCGCCGAAAAACCGGTGAGCCACTTATAAATGAATCTGATTTTCATCTATCAAACACGCTCCTCATTCCATTTCGCATTCAAATGGAATCATAATATGGCCTGGATTTCCATTGAAACACCATTTTGGGCATACCCCATCCCTTCCCGATCCGATCTCTTTTTTTCAAACCCGTATAACCATCCAAAGGTCAGCCATTTCCTGAAAGTGTATCCCACCTTGGGATAGATGCCATAGGTTTTGTCCCGTGGAGAGCCTGACCGTTCTTCTTGATACTGGTCCTCGGTGTAGGAGAGCTTGAGGCTCATGGTGACCGCCTCGTTCATCCTGAAAAGATAAGAGACCATGAGGCGGTTCGTATAGATGTATCGGCCATCCTCCGTATCGGCCTCATGGGTCCGCCTCAATCCTGTTAAATGGAGATTGGATTTATCGGTCAATTGGTTGGTTAAAGAGGCCTGGACGATCAGGGTCCGGCTATCATCGACAAATTGTTCATCAAACTCCTTGATGCCGTACCCCAGAGCGATCCGACCATAGGTCTTTTCCGACATACGCCATCTGAACCCGCCTGAATAATTGTACTCCACGCTGTTCTTTAGGCCGGACCGGTAATAATCGATGTCGATATATTCACACGCGGCGTAAATCGATGATTTTGGCGTGAATGTATAAAAAGCGTATCCGCCCAGCACATGGTCTTGCCGGTCGCCAATTCTATCAAAGGCGGCGTCATA
>JAGVHJ010000425.1 GCA_020056645.1 Desulfobacterales bacterium | reverse complement strand
GATCATGTTAGGTCTTCAGTGCTGACGGCGGCGGAGCCGTCATATTGGGTTACGAGGCGGAACCTCATAACCAGTCAAGACCAGACAAAGGCAGCAGGCATGCTCAGCAAGGGTCACGGTCACGGTTTCCCCACGTCTCAACGCTTCTCTATTCCCAAATCCATTTGGCAACCTTTTTAAAAGGTTGGCCCCGGCAGGGCGCCGGCATTCAATTATTTCCTTTCCCTCAGGACTCTTTTGACGCCTCTTCGACGGCCTCCTTGTAGTCGCACTCCTCGGTCACGCATTTGTGAAAGAGGCCCTCTTTTTTGGTTGATTTTTCTACAAGATAGGCGGCCCCGCATGTGGGGCAGGGTTTATTGACGGGTTTGTCCCAGGAGGCGAAGGTGCACTCCGGGTAGCGGCCGCATCCATAGAATACCTTTCCCCGCCGCGATTTTTTTTCGAGAATCTCGCCGCCGCACCCCTCCACGGGGCACTTCACGCCGGACTTGACACCGGGTCCGGTTGAGTAAAGCGACTGGGTGTTTTTGCACTCCGGATAACCGGTGCAGGCTAGGAACTCTCCGAACCGGCCCTGTTTGATGGCCATGGGCTTTCCGCATTTCTCGCAGAACTTACCTTCGGCGATATGGCTTGCGATTTCAATGGGATGGATGGCTCCTTTGTCGTCCCGTTCGTAATTTCTTGAATAACCGCACTCCGGATACCCGTTACAGGCAATGAAGGGACCGTTTTTTCCGATCTTGATGTGGAGCTTATTGCTGCATTGGGGGCAGGATAGGCCGGTGGGAATTCCGATTCCCTTGATGTTCAGCATGCCTTCCTTGGCCCGGTTCAATTCTTTCTCGAAAGGCGCGTAAAAGTGCTTCAATAGATCGATATAGTCCATTTCCGCAGTTTCAACCCGGTCAAGATCCCCTTCGAGCTTGGCCGTAAAGGCCACATCCAGCACGTCCGGAAAATTTTCGACCAGCAGATCGTTTACGATGAATCCGAGCTCGCTGGGCCTGAAGTATTTGTTGACCAGATCCACATAGCCCTTGTCCCGGATGGTTGAAAGGATGGTGGCGTAGGTGGAGGGCCTTCCAATGCCGTTTTCTTCCAGTTCTTTCACCAGGGATGCTTCGGAAAAACGGGGCGGCGGCGATGTGAAGTGCTGCTTGGGGTCGATCTGAAGCAGTTTTAAAATGGCGCCCTCGCTCAGTTCGGGAAGATCCTGGCTCTTTCCCTCACCCTCTTTATCCTCTCCGGGCTGATAAAGCGATAAAAATCCGGGGAAGCGGATTTGGGAGCCGCTTGCGGAGAATTGATAGCTGCCCGCGAGGATGGAGAAGGTTGTCTGATCGATCAGGGCCTGCTGCATCTGGGAGGCCATAAACCGTTTCCAGATCAACGTGTAGAGGGCGAGCTGGTCCTTTGAAAGATGGGGCGCCATCTTTTCCGGCGTAAAGGCCACAGAGGTTGGCCGGATCGCTTCGTGGGCGTCCTGCACCTTGTTCTTGTTGGCGAAAAACCGGGGGGCCTCCAGAGCGTAATCGTTTCCAAAGAGTTCCCGGATCAGCTCCTGAGCTTCCAGGGCCGCCTCAACGGCGATCCGGGTGGAGTCGGTACGCATATAGGTGATCAACCCCACGGGCTCATCCTGGGCAAGGTCGATTCCTTCGTAAAGCTGCTGGGCGATCATCATGGTTTTTTTTGCTGAAAACTTCAGCTTGTTGATGGCGTCTTGCTGGAGTTTACTCGTGTTGAACGGGGGAGCGGGGGTCCGCTTTTTTGTTTTTTTTGCTATTTTTTCAACGATATAGGATTGACCTTCCAGCTCCTTGAGGATGCGGTTCGATGTCTCTTCATCGGGAACGGTCAATTTTTCATCTCCTTTTTTCACGAGTTTCGCGGAAAAAGGCGGCGGAACACTCCCTTCCAGGTCGGCGGTGATGCTCCAGTACTCTTCAGGAATAAAGGCCTGGATCTCCCGCTCCCGTTCACAGATGATCCGGACCGCTACCGATTGAACCCGTCCGGCGCTCAGGTTGCTCTGAACTTTCCGCCAGAGAAGGGGGGAAATCTGATATCCCACGAGCCGGTCTAGGATGCGTCTCGCCTGTTGGGCGTTATACCGGTTCTGATTGAGCGAAAGAGGTGAGGAGAGGGCGTCGATGATTCCTTTTCGGGTCAATTCATGGAAGAGCACCCGGTGGAATTTGCGGTCCTTTTTCTTCAGGATTTCGGCGGTATGGTAGGCGATGGCCTCTCCTTCCCGATCCGGGTCAGGGGCCAGATAGACCTCTCCTGCGTTGTCGGCGGCGGTTTTCAACGCCGTGATCACCTTTTGTTTGCCCTTGATATTGAGATAGGTGGCCTTGAAATTGTCTGAAACGTCTATCCCGAACTCCTTTGGCGGCAGATCCTTGATGTGTCCGGAAGTGGAGGTCACGTTGTACTCTTTGCCCACATATTTCTTGATGGTGCGTATCTTGGTCGGCGATTCAACGATGATTAATGGTTTTGCCACAGGACTCCTCGTTCATGGTAAAATATTTTCCAGGGGCCTGGGAGACGATTCCCATCAGCTCCAGTTTCAGCAATATGCCCGACAATTGGCCGGGGGCGATCTTCACCTGCCGTGAAAGCGCGTCAATATGAACCGGATAGGGCCCGAGCAGGCGGGCCACCTCCTTCTCCATCTCTGTCAATGTTTCCGGAAGAAGGCGCTCTCTCTTCTCCTTATCCTCCGAATCCGTTTGGGCGCATTGATTTTGAAATTCGGGTATATAGGGGAATGCGTCTAAGATATCCCTGACATTTTCAACAAGCGCCGCGCCCTCCTTCAAGAGCCGGTGGACACCCGCGCTTTTAAAGGAGTTGATGCTTCCCGGAACGGCGAACACCTCCCGGCCCTGTTCCAGGGCGAGCCTCGCGGTGATCAGCGACCCGCTTTTTTTTGCCGCCTCAACGACCACGGTGCCAAGGGACATACCGCAAATGATTCTGTTTCTCAAGGGGAAATTATAGGCATTGGGACCGGCGTTCACGGGAAATTCGGATATAACGGCGCCATTTTCGGCGATTTTATGAAAAAGATCTTTGTTTTCAGGAGGATAGATATATCCCAGTCCCGAACCCAGGACCGCCGTGGTGGCTTTTCCCGCATCCAGAGCCCCATAATGGGCCGCGGTATCGATACCTCTTGCCATGCCCGAAACAATATGGACGCCGGATAAGGAGAGATCCCTGGCAAGGCTTCTTGCGGTTTTGAGCCCGTAAGAGGTGGCGTTTCTCGATCCCACGATGGCGATGGCGTGAGCATGGAGGGGCAATATGCCCCACACATAGAGATAGGGGGGGGGATCGGGTATCTCCTTGAGCCGCTCGGGATAGCGGGGATCGTTCAGGGTGACGATATGAAAGCCCTTTTCCATGGCCAGTTCGATTTCCGAAACGATCCCATCAGGCGTCCGGGAGCTGTGAATGGCGGAGATGATTTTCGGAGAGATCCCCTGAACCGAGGAGAGCTCTTGCGCGGAGGCCGCCATCACGCCTTCGGGTGAGCCGAACCGGAGGAGGAGCCGCTTGAAAAGATGGTTTCCAACGCCGGGAAGGCTTTTTAAAAAGAACCACGGAATCACTCTCTGCATGGAAGAGGCCGCCGGAAAAAGAGGGTTGCTGGGGGTGTCATCGTCTCATTTATTTATCGTTTTGAGCGTCTCGGCGGCCTTGGAGGCCGCACCGCTGAATGGAAAGAGCCGCGTTACTTTTTTCAGATAGAGTTTGGCGTTTTTTTTATCCCCGGTGGATAGAAACGCAAAGCCGGTTTTCAGCATCGCGTCCGGGGTCTTGTTGCTGTCCGGGTAGGCGTTCATCATCTCTTTGAAATAATGAATGGCCCCATTGAAGTTTTTTTGCGCGTAGAGAGATTCACCCTGCCAATAGATGGCGTTATCGGCCAGATCGTGATGGGGATAGGTTTTGGCGAGGGTTGAAAAGAGGGTGGCCGCTTTTTTGTATTGTTTATCGTTATAAACTTTTCTGGCTTGATTGTATAAATTCTCCGGCGATTCGCCAGACAAGGATGCGCCCATGGATGAGGAGGCGTCAAGGGAGCGCCTGGGTTTGGAGGAGGAATAAACCGTGGTCCGCTTCTTGCCCGAAGAGGGGTTTTCCATATCCTTGATGGCTTTTTCGTGGCTGTCGACCATGAATTGCAGCACGGAGATCCGATGATAGAGCTCTTCTATTCTCTGGTTCGCTTCGGCGAGCTCCTTTTCAAGGTAGATGTTTTTTTTATCTTTGCCGGAAACATGTCTTCTCGTGGTGGTGCATGCGCATACCGCCACGCACGTGACGATCAGGAAAACCATCATCTGAGACACGATTCGAAATCCAACCACGCGATCATGATGTCGTATTCGGGTCATGCGGGTCTCCAGGTTTTATACGGTTGAAAGATAGGGAAAGGCGGTATCGGATCACCCGCCCTTACAGGGACCGAATATCATTCAATGAGTGCTGGGCGGGGTCAAGCCCCGCCCGTTTTCTCATGTTTTCTCATTTATTTCTGAACAGTCGACCCATCCGCCGCCCTCGGTTCAGGAGTGCGCATACTCCTGCCAGATGATCAGAACCGGGCTTGCGATATAGACGGAAGAGTAAGTTCCCACAACAATACCCACTGTCATGGCGAAGGAAAAATCATGGACGGTTCCGCCTCCCAGGACCAAGAGCGCCACAACAGTAACAAGGGTCGTAAGTGCTGTTAAAATGGTCCGGCTCAGGGTCTCGTTGACGCTTTTGTTGATGTTGTCCCGAAGCGATGCCTTGCTGTGTTTTTTCAGGTTTTCCCTGATGCGGTCGAAGACGATGATGGTGTCGTTCAGCGAGTATCCGATGATCGTCAGGAGAGCCGCAATGACAGGCAGGTTGAATTCCAGATCGAGAATGGAAAAGAAGCCGACCGTGATGGTGACGTCGTGAATCAGGGCGACGATGGCGCCCATGGCGTATTTCAACCCCAAATACCAGCAGAAAACCAGGGCGACGATCAGAGCGGCGACAGTCACCACTGCCGCACTCACATTAAGAAGGGTCATGAAGTAGACCGCCCCCATCAAAACGCCGGCCATGGCTCCCGAGAGCATCCACTTCATCTCGAACCGTCCTGAAATATAGATGGTGATAAAAAGAATCGAGTACAGAATGGCGAGCATGGCCTTGCTGCGGAGGTCATGGCTTACCTGGGGCCCCACCACGTCGGTGCTTAAAATCTCCACGTTTTTCCCAGTGGCGCTCTTCATCGATTCGATGAATTTATCCTGGAAGTCGTCACTCTTCATGGAAGATATATCGGTTCTTATCTGGAATTCATTATCTGTTTTCGCTCCGAATTGTTGAAGGGAGGATTTTTCGAGTCCAAGCGGTATGAGTCCTTTCTTGATGTCGTCGAGATTCACCGGCTCATTGAATTTGATCTGGATCGAAGAGCCGCCCGCGAAGTCGACTCCCATCCGGGGACCTTTATGAATGATCAGGGATACAATGCTGATGGCGATCAAGATAAGCGACACCGTAAAACAGATATTTTTTTTCCCAATAAAATCATAATTGATATCAGGTTTTACAAATTGGATAAATTTCATGAATGGAATCCTCCGTTTAGATGCTTAATGATTGGATGTCGCGTTTATCGAGGAAAAAATCGAATATCATCTTGGCCACAACAAGCGCCGTGAAGAGGCTTGCGATGAGACCAATCGTCAATGTCACGGCGAATCCCTTGACCGGACCTGAACCGAACTGAAAGAGAACGATGGCGACAATCATGGTGGTCAAGTTGGAGTCGAGAATCGTGATCGTGGCCCTGTCGAATCCGGAGATAACTGCGGCCCTGGGCGTCTTTCCGGTACGGAGCTCCTCCCTGATCCGTTCATAGATCAGCACATTCGCGTCAACGGACATGCCGATGGTGAGAATGATGCCTGCGATGCCGGGAAGGGTGAGCGTGGCGTCAAACATGATGAGTCCCGCAAGGATAAAGACAATATTGAGCATCACGCCGAAATCGGCGATCAATCCCGCTCCCCGGTAGTAGAAGGCCATGAAGAGAACCACCAGCAACCCGCCGACCGTGACGGAGAGCATCCCCTTATTGATGGAGTCCATGCCCAGGGTGGGGCCGACGATTCTTTGTTCGATGATGGTGACCGGCGCGGGAAGCGCCCCTGCCCGTAACACGATGGCCAGATCATGGGCTTCATCCATGCTGAAATTTCCGGTGATCTGCGCCGATCCACCGCTGATTTTGGACTGAATGACCGGCGCGGAGTATACTTTGTTGTCCAGCACGATGGCGAGCCGCCGCTTGATGTTCTCTCCGGTGACGGTTGCGAAGAGTCGGGCGCCTTTATTGTCGAACTCAATACCCACATAGGGTTTGTTGTTTTGCGGGTCAACGCGCACCCGTGCGTCCGTTAAGGAGTCGCCGGTCATCTGGACCCGTTTTTTAAGCAGATAGGGAATCTGGGAAACCCGGTTGGTCTTCGGGTCCTCCTTGTGTTCATAAAGAATCTCCGTGCCTGGAGGGAGGTCTCCTTTGAGTGCCGCTCCAAGATCGTTTTCATCATCCACAAGCTTGAATTCAAGCTGGGCGGTCTTGCCGATGAGCGTGATGGCGCGCTTCGTGTCTTTGATTCCCGGAAGCTGGATCTGAATCCGGTTCTCTCCCTGTCTCCGGATATCGGGTTCGCTCACGCCAAACTCGTCGATCCGGTTCCGGATGGTTTCAATGGCCTGGTCCGCCGCCAGTTTTTTGATGTAGTTGGCTTCTTCAACCGGGAGGTCAAACATCATGACGACCTGCTCTCCATCGATTTTTTCGTCCAGTTTCCGGAGTATTTGAAACTCCTTGTCGATCAGCGTCTTGAATTGATCGATCTGTTCCTTTCCTTCCAGGGTAACGGAAATCTTGTCATTCTCAACACGGGTGACGCCTTTGTGCCGGTAGTGTTTCTCTTTCATAAGGCCTTTTATCTCGTGAACGAGCAGCTCCACCCGGTTTTCAACCGCTTTCTTGGTCTCTACTTCGAGAACAAGGTGCATTCCCCCTTGCAGATCGAGGCCCAGATTGATCTTCTTATAGGGCCACATGTCGGGTTTATCCTTTTTTTTCACATACATGCCTATGGAAGGAACAACCATGATCACGGCAATGATGATGACCGCTAAGACAGAAAAAAATTTCCAGGAGTTGGTTTTCAATTGTCTTGATCCTTTATGTTTGCTGTTTCTAAGTGACTGCGCCGCCGGAAAAGTGTGTCCCGCTAGTCGGTAAGGCCGCTGATGTTGCCCCGGCTCACCTTGATCTGAACCTTCTCCGCGATCTCCAGTTTCACCGATGTGTCGTCAATAGAGACAATTCGGCCATAGATGCCGCCGCTCGTCAGGACCTTATCCCCTTTTTTCAGGGCGTTGAGCATTTCCTGATGCTGTTTGGCCTTTTTTTGCTGGGGCCTGATCAACAGAAAATAGAAAATGACGAAAATAATAATCATGGGGATGAACGGGGCGAACCCACCGCCTGCCGCCGCCGCTGCTCCTCCTCCGCCTGCCCCCATTGCATACGCAATACTTGTCAAGATGACACCTCCGTTAGATGGTTGAATATCCGCCTGATTGATGAATATGACGACACCGGGAATGATCCGTCATGAAGAGGCCCAGAGGCCTCCTTTTTTAACATCAACCCTTTTTATATAAGAATGAGAAACAGTCAAGATATTTTATGGTTAATCACAGGGGAATCGCATGTACTCGATGTTCAAGTTTTTGTTAATTTTCCCAACTCCGGTGTTGGAAAAAAATTTTGATCCTCGAAATACCTCATGTATTCCTGCGGT
>JAGVHJ010000035.1 GCA_020056645.1 Desulfobacterales bacterium | reverse complement strand
AAAAGTTTTTTGTTGTGCAGGTAATAGATGTCCTGATCCTCTTTAAAAATGAGCCGGGAAAACGGTTGCCGGTTCAAATCACTCCGGCCAGTACCCAGGAGAGTCGCTGCGGTGAGGTTGCTTTCCAGGATCAATCCTTGTTCAGAGATAATGCAGTAGCCCACTGGCGCAAGATCGTAAAGGTCAAAATAGCGCGCCCGCGCAGCTTCCAGTTCCGATTGCACTTTTTGCAGTTCCTCATTCTGTATCTCCAATTCAAACTGATGAACTTGTAGTTCGTGCAACGTCCGCTGCATGTTTTCTAAAGAAATTGACGTCAGGTTTATCTGTGAAAGAACGCTATTCTCACAGGCAAGCGCTTCCGCCCGTTTTCGCAGTTCAAGTTTTTTTTGGGGTTCAGTCATTTCTCCCTTCATTTTCAAATCCTATAATGTTGAATCACATCTTCAATATCCACAACCAGCACAATATCCTCATTTCCCAAGAGCGTATACCCGCTGATGCCGGGAATCGTTCCAAACTGCTTCAGGCTCTTTGAAAAGGTCTTGAAAACGATCTTCTGGTGATTGAACATTTTATCGACCAGAAGGGCCGACTTGTATTTGCTGCATACGATCAATACCTGATCCGCCTTTTTTTCCAAGGAACTCTTGGTGATGGCGTAAAAAAAGGAATTGATGCAAACCACATGATGGGCGGTGTTGTTGTATGAGAGGATCTTTTCTTGGGAAAGAAGGCTTCCAAAATGAATATCCGCGAAAAGAGTGGTCGTGATTTCCTCGGAGGGAATCGCAAAGAGCTGGCCCGACGATTCGACGATCAATGCATCCTTGGTCACCAGGGTTTTTGTGAGCGGTATCTTTATTCGGACGGTGGTTCCCTGGTCCTTGACGGAATTGACATCAACGGCACCATTGCACTTGTTCAGACTTGAAAGGACCACATCCATGCCCACGCCTCTGCCGGAAACATCGCTGACCTGATCCGCGGAACTGAATCCAGGCTTGAAAATAAGATTGACCAGCTCTTGATCGGATAAGCGTGAGGCGTCGTTTTCGGTGATAAAATGGTTTTTCAGGGCGATCTCTTTCATTTTCCGGGGATCGATGCCTCCGCCATCATCCCGAATCGACAGATGGACATAGTAATCATCCACCCTGGCGGCAAGCTCGATTCTTCCCTGGAGCGGTTTTCCTTTCTTCAAGCGTGCATCCGGATTCTCAATGCCGTGATCCACGGCATTCCGCAACATATGGACCAGGGGATTCTCTATTTTCTAGATAAGATCCTTGTCGATTACCGTATCTTCACCCGTCATGACAAAATGGATATCTTTTTCCAAGGAGTTTGAAAGTTGACGAACGATTTTGGGAAAGCGCTGGAAGAGTCTGCCCACCGGCACCTTCCTGATATCCATGATATTTTCCTGAAGCTTGGATACCCGGTCATCCATGGAGGAAACCGCGCTTGCGAACCGGGATGCGATCTCAAAATCGATATTTTTTCCATCGAGCTGCTTCTTCAGAAACGCGAAGGAGTCGAGGTTGATAAAGAGCTCGCCCACGGCGTTGGCAAAGTCGTCCAGCTTGTCCTGATCGATCCGTATGGTCTTTTTCAGTTCCCCTCCGGCGCTGGATGAGGCCACCTTGCTCAATATCTGCCGCCCCTGGATCATGAGGGCCTCTTTCACGTCGTTGGGATCGACCATCCCCTTCTGAACCAGGATCTCTCCAATTTTTTTCTGACTTCCCAAAGCGTCCGAAAGCTCTATTTCCGTTATTTTCTTCTGTTCGATCAATATTTGTCCCACCGGCTTCACTTCCGAGATGGGTTTCTCCTCGACCTGGAAACAAGCAACCAGCTCGCCCATCAGCCGATTGAGATCGTTGTAGAATTCGTCCGAATCCACCAGCATCTGATCATCAAAAAAATTGGACATGGACTTCAGGGTCTTAAAAATTTTTTTTGTTCCTTCCCTGCCCGCCATCACCTCCTGGAGGATGATCAGCGTATCAAAGTAGGCCTTCAAAAGCCCCTCCCCGATTCGCTTTTTCTGTCTCAACCGCTCCATCACCTCGCCCAGGGGTTTCACCATCTGACTGCAATCCGCGCCTTCATAGCGGTAGATGGCGTCGGGCGACAAAACACTCTCCAGGCGATGGACCCTTTGCGCATCAATCAACCCCCTCAACTCATGATTGGCTTTTTCTATCTGCCCAAGGACCTTTGAAACAAGGGCGTTCTCATCAATGTCGATCTCCAGGTCCAGCGCTTCATCGAGCAGATTCCTCAGGTCAAACACGCTTTGAATCGACCCGGCAAGGGTGCTTGGCTGGATTGTATCGACCCGGCTGGTTATAAAGGTCTCCTCTTCCGGTTTTAATTCAGCCGCGCCAGAACCTTCAGCGGCCCGGTCAAGCATCTTTTGCAGATAGTCAACGCCGGTCAAGAGCACATCGATGATCTCTTTGTCCACCGCGAGCTGATCTTTTCTGATGAAGTCGATCAGATTTTCGATCTTATGGGAGAATTTATTGATATTGGTTAGATCGAAAAAACCGGAATTTCCCTTAAGACTGTGGATGGGCCTGAAAATTTCATCGATAATCGCCATATTGGCCGGATCATTTTCAAGCCGGATAAACGCATTACCGATTTTCTCCAGGGACTCCTTGCTCTCTTCGATAAAGCTCTGAAGCACATCGCTATTTTTCGGTGATTCCATGTTTAATCCCTTGTTTTT
>JAGVHJ010000373.1 GCA_020056645.1 Desulfobacterales bacterium | reverse complement strand
CCCATTGTCCTCCACGGTACGCCCGAACAGATCGACAAGTTCGTCAAACCGGTTTTGGCCGGTGACCGGATATCGGCCCTGGGCATCACCGAGCCGTCAGGCGGGTCCGATGTGGCCAATCTCAAGACCACCGCCGTGAGAGAAGGCGATTATTATGTGGTGAACGGCGGAAAAACCTTTATCACCAGCGGCGTCCGCGCCGACCAATTGACCTGCGCCGTGAGAACCGGCGGTGAAGGCGCCCACGGCATCAGCTTCCTTGTCATCGAAAACACCATGCCCGGCTATAAGGTTGGGAAACCATTGAAAAAAATGGGATGGTGGGCCTCCGACACGGCGGAGATCTTCTTCGATAATGTGAAGGTGCCTGCCGCCAACCTCATCGGCGAAGAGAACAAGGGCTTTTACATCATCATGGCGAATTTCCAGATGGAACGCCTTCAGCTGGCCGTCATGGCCAACATGACCGCCCAGCTCGCGCTCGAAGAATCCATCAAATACGCGAAGAGCCGGGAAGCCTTTGGCAAGAAGCTAAACGGTTTCCAGGTCACCCGCCACAAAATCGTGGATATGGCCACCCTTGTGGAGGCGAGCCGTGAGTTTACCTACAGAGTGGCCGCGAAAATGAGCGCCGGGGTGGACCAGCTCAAAGAGGTCTCCATGGCCAAAAATTTCGCCTGCCAGATCAGCGACAAGGTCACCTACGACGCGGTTCAGATTTTCGGCGGATATGGCTACATGAGAGAAACCCTTGTGGAAAGACTCTACAGGGACAACCGGATTCTCTCCATCGGCGGTGGAACCACGGAAATCATGAAAGAGATCATTTCGGGGTTTTTCATGTAAAAACGCCTGTAACTCCTTCGGCCCGCTTTTAAAAAGCGGGGCAAATAGGTTTTTAGAGGGTGTTTATGGAACCTTTATTTTGATATGTTTGGCAACCTTTTCAAAAGGTTGCCCCCGGCAGGGCCGAAGGAGGCGCGTCCCAAATGCGATTACCCTGAAGGCCTTAACGTGATCGATTGAAAAGAAGGAGTGACCGTGACATGATGGAAGAGATCTATCAAAAACTGGGGGAGCGTCTCAATAAAAATTTTATGAGACTACCGCTCGGAGAACCGGTTTTGTCGTTTCTAAAGCAAGCCTTTAATGCAGAAGAAGCAGCCATCGGCGCGGGGTTTCCCATGGGATCCCATCCATTAAGCCGCCTTGTGGATATCTTTCACCGGGAGGCGGATAGTCTGGCCCTCCTTCTTGATCAGATGGCGGATAAGGGACTCATATTCATCCACAAAAACGAGTCTGGCGAACAAGAGTTCTCCCTGCCCCCTTTCTTTCCGGGGCTCGTGGAGTTCCAGTCCATGCGCGGCGGGGAGACGCCAAAAGAGGTGGAAATGGCGCATGCCATCAAAAAAATGATGGCGTATATCGACGAGATTGGAAGGGATCTGTTTCAAAAACCGGAGATCGCAAACAAGGTGCTCCCCGCGGCGCTCCGAACGCTTAGCGTGGAAAAGACCCTTTCACACGATCCCACCATTCTGCCTTTTGAGCAGGTAAGCGCCATTATCCAACAGGAAACCTCGTTCGCGGCTGTGTATTGTCATTGCCGGCAGCAACAAAAATTGACCGGGACCCCTTGCAGCGTCGCGCGTGTTCCCGAACGGACCTGCTTCTATTTCGGCAAAGTCGCCGATTTTATGATTGAGCGAAACTTTGGAAAGCGCGTCAGCCGTGAGGAGTGCCTTGATATCCTAAAACAATGCGAAGATGCCGGACTGGTTCACAATATCAATAACTATCTTGGCCGCTCCCTTGTTCTTTGTAATTGCTGTAGTTGCTGTTGCGATTTTCTGGTAAGAATGAAAAAGTATCGAGGGCTTCAGAGCGTGGCGGCCTCCAATTTCAAGGTTCGCCTAGAAAAAGAGAAATGCGTTGGCTGTGGGGCGTGTATTTCCCGTTGCCAGATGGAGGCCTTGATCATGGAAGAGGAGAAAGCGTCCCTGATTCAGGACTACTGCATGGGCTGCGGCAACTGCGTTTCCGCGTGCCCATCCGACGCGCTCAGCATGGTCCGCCACGCGGACGTCAAACCCATTGAGCTCACGTTTCCTTTTCCCGGCCTGGGTTTATAATACAATCATGGAACATGGAACATCGATAAGGAGATCAATAAACCAATGAACACCAATTTCACGCCTATCATTGTGGGCGTCGCCCAGTACACCCAATCCAAGGAGACTTCCTCCCCCCTCGACCCCATCGGCCTCATGGGCGTTGCTTGCGAGCAGGCGATCAAGGATACCGGAAATGGAAAAATCCGAGAGCGAATCGACACGCTCCGCGTGGTGAACATCTTCTGCCACTCCTATGAAGACGCGCCAGGAGCGCTGGCCCAACATATAAGAATCGATCCCAACAACAGCTACTACAGCGCCATCGGCGGCAACACGCCCCAGCTTTATGTCAACAAGGCGGCGATGGATATCGCTGCGGGCCGGAGCCAGGTCACCCTGATTTCCGGGGCTGAGGCCTTTTATGCTGTGAGACGAGGAAAAAAAGGGGACGTATCGCTCAATTGGCCCCCATTCTGTTCGCCCAAATCGTTGGATGGGGAAACAAAATCGGGCGTGAGCGACACCGAACTCCGCTATGACATGCTGGCCCCGGTATACGCCTATGCCTTGATCGAAAACCGTTTGCGGCATGTG
>JAGVHJ010000535.1 GCA_020056645.1 Desulfobacterales bacterium | reverse complement strand
CGGATCAAGATCGGAATCAGCGCCTGCCTTCTGGGCAGGAAAGTCCGGTGGGACGGCAATCACAAGCACGATCGCTTCCTGACCGACACCCTGGGAAAATATGTGGAATATGTGCCGGTGTGTCCGGAAATGGAGTGCGGCATGGGAGTTCCGCGGGAGCCGGTGAGGCTGGTGGGAGATCCGTCAACCCCCCGCCTGATGACCACACGGACAGGCAAAGATCTTACCTCCCAGATGAAAACCTGGGCTGAAAAGCGTCTTCGGGAATTGGAAAATGAAGGGCTCGCCGGGTATATTTTTAAATGCGATTCTCCCTCAAGCGGCATGATCCGGGTGAAGGTTTACAGCGAAGACGGGAAATCCTCCGCGAAAAACGGAAGTGGCATTTTCGCCCGGATGTTCATGGACCATTTTCCCCATATTCCGGTGGAGGATGATGGCCGGCTCCATGATTTGAAAATAAGGGAAAATTTCATTGAGCGGATTTCCACATTCAAAAAATGGCTGGATTTGAGAAAAACTGGAAAGAGCCTTGGGGGGCTTGTGGCGTTTCATACCTGTCAGAAACTCCTCATCTTCTCCCATAGCGAGAAGCACTACCGGGAGATGGGAAGGCTTGTGGCCAATGGAAAACATATCACTATCGATCAGTTGTTCGATCTCTACGAGAGCCAGCTGATGGACGCCATGAAGCTTTCAGCGACGGTCAAAAAGCAGATCAATGTGATGCACCACATATTGGGCTATTTTAAGGACTTGATTTCCGCTGACGAAAAAGCCGAACTCCTTGAGATCATTGATGCCTATCGGCAAGAGAGCCTGCCGCTCATCGTCCCCATGACCCTTTTGAATCACTATGCGCGAAAATATCATCAGGACTATTTGACAATGCAGAGCTATCTCAACCCCCATCCGGTCGAACTCAAGCTCAGAAACCATGCCTGAGGCGGATCATCCCTCCCATCTATAAGCTGATGACCTCGCCCGCATGGGGAGTCATGGCAGTGAACCCGTTTTCGTTCAAGATTTTTTCTAGGGCCAGGGACTGCTGCTCCTCGCCGTGAACAATGGCGATATTTTTGATGGTCAGGTTGGATGATTTCAGGAAGGTGACAATCTCATCCCTGTCCGCGTGGGCGCTAAACCCGTCGAGCTTGACGACCTGGGTGCGGAGGGGATAGGCTTTTCCAAGGATCTTTATTTCAGGCGCCTCTTTTGAGAAACGGGCCTTGTCATACTCCTCGCCCGCGCTCAAATCCAGAATACGCCGTCCCAGGGTATGCATGGCCATGTATCCAACGATCAAGAGGGTGTTTTGCGGATTATGCACCTTGTGCCGCAGGTGGTGCAGAATGCGGCCCGCCTCGCACATGCCTGAGGAGGAGATCACGATATGGGGCCTGTGGTCTCGCATGATTTCCATGGACTCCTCCACCGTGGCGGTGAAATGGAGCTGCTCGAAAGCGAACGGATTTTTGCCTTTTTCGAGAAAGGTTTGGTGGGTCTCCCGGTCAAACGCTTCCGGGTGTTCCCCAAACACTTTCGTTAATTTGCCTGCAAGGGGTGAATCCACGTAGATCGGAATTTTCGGAAGTTCTCCCGCGTCATATAATTCGTGAAGAAGGTAGATCAGATCCTGGGTCCTTCCGAATGCGAACGCCGGAATCAGGATGCTCCCGCCTCTTTCAACGGTTTCCATGACGATCTCCCGGATTTGGTTTTTTTGATCGGAGATAGGCCCGTGTTTTCTGTCTCCATAGGTGCTCTCCACGATCAGGAGATCCACATTGGAGAACTCTTTGGGAAAGGAGAGTGTCGGATCTTTTAAAATGGGGCGGTTGGCTCTTCCCAGGTCTCCTGTATAACAGAGGGTGTATGGCTTTCCATTTTCGACGACTCGGATCATGCACATGGATGAGCCCAGAATGTGGCCCGCCTCAAAAAAGGTGACCTGCATCTCTTTCCCGATGTCGATGGGGGTGTTGTAGGGGTAACCATCGAAAAAGCCTATGGCCCGTTCGGCTTGTTCGCTGGTGTAAAGGGGTACGACCTTTTCCAGGCCATATTGATCGAGAAGGGCGTTGATCGCCGGGAGGTCGAGCCGCTGCCGTTCTTGTTTCAGCCGTTTTTTAATCGTATCTTTTTCCTTTACGCCCAGTTTGCGTTTTCCCGACTCCTTGAGAGTGTAAAGGTGGTTTCTGATCGTCTTATAGTTTAGGTATCCGGCGTCCGACTCCTGAATATGGGCCGTGTCGGCCAGGAGGTGCTGGCTCACGTCCTGGGTTGTCCGGGTGCAGATAATTCTTCCTGTAAATCCCCGGTCGGTCAGAACGGGGATTCTTCCTGAGTGGTCAATATGCGCATGGGAAAGGATCATGTTGGTAATCATTTTCGGGTCTAGGGAAAAGACGCGGTTTTTCATGTCGCTCTCCTTGCGCCGGCCCTGAAACATGCCGCAATCCAGAAGAATATGATCCCTGTTCGCTGAAACAAGATGCATTGACCCGGTGACTTCCCGCACTCCGCCATGAAAGGTAACGACCATGATTTTTCAATCCCTCATTTTTTTGGTTTATGCCACTTTTCGTTTTTCCTGTCCGAATCGATTGATTCACCAGAGAAAGCCTTATTATGGTTTCCAGGAAATATCAAGACGATGATTTGCGAGTTCAGGTTGCGCATGCAGAGAAGGTGAAGATCCTGGTGATCGCGCTCAAGCCTTTCAAAAGCCAGGGGAATCGCATGTAGAATGGGGGTTAGTGAATGTTTTAAACAATGACTTGAATTTATGATAAATACCTCCTGCGGCCCGCTTTTAAAAAGCGGGGCGAATAGGTTTTTAGAGGGTGTTTATAGAACCTTTTTT
>JAGVHJ010000106.1 GCA_020056645.1 Desulfobacterales bacterium | reverse complement strand
AAATAACCTATTGACTCATATGGTAAAAGCAGATAGATAATAAGACATGTTTGATCTTTTGCAGATAAAAAAGACAGGGCTCGACGCAGCGCGAAAAAGTGCGGAAATACTTCTCTCCTATTTTGGGAATTTGAAAACGTACAGGAAAAAGGGAGCGATCGACCTTGTCACCCGCGCAGATACAGAATCCGAAAAAATAATCATCGACACCATCCTGAAGGCCTATCCCGACCATGGCATCATCGCCGAAGAGAGTGGAAAAGTCCGCCCCAACGCCGACCATGTTTGGATCATTGATCCTCTGGACGGAACCACCAATTTCGCCCATGGCGTACCCATATACGCAACATCCATCGCCTTTGCCGTGAAGGGGGAGCCGATTTTCGGAATCGTATCAAACCCTTCCATGAACGAGCTTTTTATAGGAGAAAAAGGAGGGGGGGCCACATTAAACGGTGCGCCCATTTCTGTTTCAACAACAGAGCATCTGCTTGACGCGCTCCTGGTCACGGGGTTCCCCTACACCCTGAAAGAGATGCTCCCCCCGCTCCTGTATAAATTCGAAACCATGTTGAAAAACGCTCAAGGCATAAGACGCTTGGGGGCTGCGGCGCTGGACCTCTGCTACGTGGCCTGTGGACGGTTCGACGGATTCTGGGAACAAGAGCTGAAACCCTGGGATACGGCGGCGGGAGCACTCATCGCCAATGAAGCCGGCGGCGCAGTAACGGATTTTTCTAATAACAGATTTAGGACAGACATGAAGGAAATTCTTGTTACAAATGGAAAAATTCATAACCAGATGATTTCTTTATTCGCGTCAGGGGGGGAACGATGATCCAGGGAAAACACGGAGAGATTCAGCCGATTGACCACATCGGATGCATGGGTGAGTTCAACATCAACCGTATCATCTGCAGAAAGCTCTGTTGTTTAAGCCTTCGATGCATTATCGCGCAGAATCAAAGCATGCAGTCGGAAATCACGGAGGAGATGATGGCGCCTACGGATATGCTCATGAGGATGCAGTAACACAAGAGGTTGAGCTATTTTGTGAAAAAGGCGAGGGCGACGATCAAAAGAGTTTCCCAGGGTTTAAAATATTGCCCGGATCAAACACCTTTTTTATCTTCTTCATGAGTCCAATCTCGACAGCTCCGACCTCTTTCGTGATGTAGGGCTTTTTCGTTATTCCAACCCCATGCTCTCCCGAAAGTGTGCCTCCCAGAGAGAGAGTAAAGTCAAATATCTCATCCACCGCAGCAAGGGCTGTTTGATGGTGTTTCTGATTCGCCTTGTCGAGCATGATATTCACATGGATATTCCCGTCACCTGCATGGCCGAAACTCACGATCATAAGCCCCGTCTCCTCGCTGATCCGACTTAAGCGGGCCACCATATCAGGGATTTTCGTCCTGGGAACCACAATGTCTTCATTAATTTTATCAGGCCCATAGTAGTAGAGCGAGGACGAAATGGCTTTCCGGGCCTTCCAGACCGCCTTAACCTCCGCTGCTGTCTTGGCTATTTCCACCCGGGCCGCATCAAAGGAGAATAGAAGTTCTTCGATCCTACGGACCGCCTTTTCTGTTTCCTCCTCCCCTCCGTCGACCTCGATAATCAAGGCGGCGTCTGTGTTTTCAGGGAAACCGCAGGGTGCGTGCTTTTCTACACATTTAATTGAGGCCCGGTCCATAAACTCAAGGGTTCTTGGAACAATACCGCTTCTGATAATTGCAGAAACCGTCTGGGCCGCGCGTTCCATGCTGGTGAAAACCGCCGTCATCGTTTTTACCGTTTCCGGCAAGGGCAGTAATCGAAGAACGACTTTAGTTATAACGGCAAGAGTGCCCTCAGATCCAACGATCAGTCGTGTCAGGTCATACCCCACAACTCCCTTTTTTGTCTTTACTCCGGTCTGGATCACTTCTCCGGTGGGTAAAACCGCTTCGAGTCCAAGCACATAATCCCGGGTCACCCCATATTTGACGGCCCTTGGCCCGCCCGCACACTGGGCCAGGTTGCCTCCGATGGTCGAGATGTCGGAACTGGAGGGATCAGGAGGATAGAAAAGTCCTTTCTCTTCGACTTCCCGTTGGAGATCTCCCGTGACCACGCCGGGCTCGACGGTGATTGTGAAATTCTCCGCGTCGATGTCGATGATCCGGTTAAGCCGCACCAGGGATAGAACGACGCCTCCCTCGACCGGCAGGGAAGCACCCACCATACTGGTGCCTGCTCCTCTTGGAACAACGGGAAATCCATCACTTCCCGCGAGAACCATAATCTTGGAAATTTCTTCTGCATTAGCCGGAAAAAGAACCGCATCGGGCATGAAGAGGTTCCCTGTGGCATCATAACCGTAGCATAAAAGATCTTCCTTCAAAGAGGAGAAATGAGATTTACCGACAATATCGGAAAGTTTATTGATTGTAGAGCGCCTAAGTCCCATATATTAGAAAAAATCATTCCCATGCATGAGCGTTTTCCTTCCGCTATCGCTCAAAATCACCGGCCTCAAGTTTATTTTCCAGAATAGCCGCCTGTTTTCCCAAATCGTTCTTCAATTTGATTCCCCGCTCAACGGCCGTGATGGAGTGAATGGCTGTGGCGTGATACCGGTTGAAGCTCTTCCCGATCACATTCAGGGGTTGATCCGTGTATTTCCGGGAGAGGTACATGGCCATCTGTCGAGGTCTTACAATGGATTGCTTCCGGGAAGCTGAAACCAATTCCTTCACGGAAACATTATAGTTTTTGCAGACAAGCTTCTTAATCGTCTCAATAGTAATGGAAGCACTGGATCTGACGAGATTTTCGATCACGCTCTCGGCAAGAGGAATATCAATCGTCAGGTTTAAGAGAGAGGCCTTGCTAATTAATCCGTTCAAACCGCCATCGAGCTGCCTTACATTGTCCGAAAGCTCGCTTGCCAGATATTCGATCACATCACCCGGAACCGGATATCCTTTTTCCTTAGCCTTTTTTTCAAGAATCCGGGTGCGTGTTCTGAAACTGGGCTTGGATATCTTGGAAATGAGGCTGGAAGACAACCGGGATTTCAGCTGCTCATTCATCTTTGGAATATCGGCGGGCGCTTGGCAGCTGCTGAATATGATCTTTTTATTCGCCTCGAACAGATAGTCCAGGGTCATAGCCAGTTCCTGCTGTATCTTTTCCTTTCCGGTCAAGAACTGCACATCTTCCATTAAAAGCACATCGCACTGGGTCCGGTATTTATTTTTAAACTTATCGATGGAGGAGGTTTTGAGTGAGGAGACCATTTCGTTGGTAAAATCCTCGGCGGTAATGTAGTAGACCCGCTCCGACGGACGGGCGGACAAGATATAATGGCCGACCGCCTGAGCCAGATGGCTCTTTCCCATGCCCGTATTCGCGAAGAGGAACAGGGAGCTCTGATGCATTTTTTTTGATGAAGCAAGAGATAGCGCCGCAGAATAGGCAAAGTCACAATTTTTTCCAACAACAAAATTATCAAAGGTATAGTCGTTCCGAAGCATCCTGCCATACAGAAGCTTGTTTTCCAGGAAAGGAAAGGTCATCTGACGGGGCACGGACTCTTTCGCTTTCAAAGAGAGGGACGGTTCTTCTTTTTGTGTGGTTTTGTTTTCCGAAACGACCAGTTTGAACCGGATATTTGATCCGGCCAATCGTTCCAACTCCTTTAAAATAGTTGACGCATAAGAGCTCTGGATTCTTTTCTGCAAGAAGAGATTTGGGCAGGCAAGAATCAGTTCGTCCCCATTTTTATCCAGATAAGATAAAGGATCGATCCACATTTTATAGGAGTTAAAAGGAATCGTGTTTTTAATAGCCGACTTTGCTTGAAGCCAAACGTTTTCCATGAGATCAGTCACCTGTCATTCAATAAGAAAAAAGAGTATCTGTTAATTTTTTTAGATATAACCTAAAACACACCTGTGGCGCCTGGAATGATCGGGAATCATGGCATCCACTGAGCTTCCAACACTTCTCGGGAAAAAATGAAAAAGATTAAACATGCCGTGCCGAACACAATTGGAAGGGTTCTATGTCAGACCGGCGGATGAGTCAAACCGGAATTTTTGGATTTTGGCTTCCCCTAAAAAATGATGGGCGGAGCCGCATATCTGTCTGATTTTAAATTGATTGTTTTTAACAAAACGGCAAGTGACGTGAAATACGGCGTTTTCATGAAATCAAAAATTTTGTAGCAATAATGGGCATATCGGCTGGGTGTGCGATAATGCCAAAAAATGCTCTTATTCTGAATTTCTTTCTTTTTCTCTTATTTTCTCCTGATTTTAAAATATATATCATATTATTTCCCGGATTTTTTCAACACCCCCTGGGCTTATCGCCCTAATAAAAGTCAAGGTTTTTTTTCTGAAAAATCGGGCCTTCCGCTTTCTCTCCTTTCAGGGAAGAGGGTGGGAACGATCAATATTTTCATATTTATATTATAAAAGAATCAAATAGTTATATAAATTATATAGAGAAAAAAAACCGAGGGGGAACTCAGGGGATAGAGAGGTGATAACGCTATAAGATCCTTATAGATTCGAGGGGGACGCTCCCCCTTGTCGATCGGAAAGCGGGTTCTTAAAAATGGCCAAAATTATTAATTATGGTTGATTCCAGATAATTATTTCTTATGACCCCAGGAATCCCTCTTGGTGTTATTGAACACCGAAGGCTTGGGGTCTCGGAATCGTTTTAAGGGCGATCCGTATCACTCGATCTTCAAGTTTTTAGGAAATTTGTTCAAATCCAAGGCGGAAAAAAATTTTGACCGCAGGAATACATGAGGTATTTCGAGGATCAACATTTTT
>JAGVHJ010000036.1 GCA_020056645.1 Desulfobacterales bacterium | reverse complement strand
TCTTCCCTTCTCGTTTCTGAAAAAAAATATGAACTGGAAAACCATGGCCGATCCTGCTATGGTGACCCTTCTGAATCCCTTGGATCATATGGCGTGCCGGTATGGCGTCAGGGCGTATGAGGAAAAAGAAAAGCAGCGTTCTTCCTAATCGAACAGATGGGATGTTGAAACCCGATCTTCAAATTTTAAGGAACGGTGATACCGGATAGATGGAAAATGCCAACGAAGAGATGGCGCACAGGGTCCTTACCGTCAAGCTCCCCAAGCCATCGCTCAAAGATAACACCGGAGATGTGGAGAGACTGAAAAACGGTCTATCCAAGATGGTTCATGGAGAGTCCATTCATATGGATCTCTCCCTGGTGAAAGAGATTCCAACGCTCCTGAGAGAATGGGATTACCATGTCACGTGCGTTCTCCTAAAGGAAGGGACCCGATGGACGATCGCCCGCGTGGCCGACGGGAAAGTGGATCGTCCGGTCATAGGTCTTGCCGTGGATCTGGGAACCACCCGCGTGGTCGTTCGGTTGATCGACCTTCGCACAAAAGAGGCGCTTCATGAATCCGCCTTTGACAATCCCCAGATCCGTATTGGCGCGGATATTTTAGCCCGCATTCATCATGGTTCCACAAAGGCGGGCCTTGACCACCTGAACCGTCTCATCATCGATGGGTTCAATGGGGAGATCAAAAAAGGGTGCGACCAATGCGGTATCTCTCCAAAGGAGATCTACCTGATGTCGGTGGCCGGAAACACCGCCATGACCCATCTCTTTTTAGGGATCGACCCCCGATTCATCATCCGGGAGCCCTATATCCCTGCGGTGAACCGGCCAGGGGTGATCAAGGCGAGAAGTTTGGAGATTGATATCCACCCCAACGCGAATCTATTTGTCTTCCCCAACATCGGCAGCTACTTCGGGGGCGACCTCATCGCAGGCATTCTCTATTCCGGAATCCATCGAGAAGAGGATACCGCCATTCTCGTGGATGTAGGGACAAACGCGGAGGTGGTCTTGGGCAATAACGCCTGGCTCATCGCCTGCGCCGGAGCGGCAGGCCCGGCCCTTGAGGGCGGTATCACCAAAATGGGAATGATGGCGGGCCCCGGCGTGATCGACAAAGTCCAGATCGATCCAAAGACCCGGCAATTTGAGATCCACACCATTGAGGATAAACCACCCCTTGGCATTTGCGGTTCTGGCCTGATCGATCTGGTCGCCCAATTGTTCCTTGTGGGATTTGTGGATGTGAGGGGTAAATTCGCGCCCGATATCTGCGGGGAGAAGCTGATCGAGCAGAACGGAATCAAGGCGCTCATCATTGTCGCCGAAAGCGACTCGGGAACAGGTAAAGAGATCGTTTTGAGTCAGGTGGATCTGGACCTCTTTGTCAGTTCGAAAGCGGCCATGTACACGATTTTAAACACCATCACCGGATCTGTGGGGGCTGGATTTCACGATCTCAAAACCTTTTTTGTGGCGGGAACCTTCGGTTCCTACATCGATCCGGTATCGGCGATAACGATCGGCATGCTTCCGGATATTCCCCTTGAAAAGTATCATGTCTTGGGAAACAGCTCCCTGGGAGGCGCGTCCCTTCTCCTGACCCATCCGGAACTGCTTCCCGAGGTGGACCAGATACGTAATAGCATCACCTATCTGGAGTTGAATGTGAACCAGGATTTCATGATCCGGTTCAGCGGCGCGAAATTTTTCCCGAATACGGACGCATCCCTCTTTCCGTCGGTCAAAGTCCCCTATAATCTGACCCCTATTGCGGGTTCACCTGCCGGATCTTCCGGATTATTTCGGAAAGATGGCTCAAACTGAAGGGTTTCTGAATCAGATAGACCCTCTTCTCATCGACCAGGGGAAAGGCCTCATTTTCTCTGTAGCCGTCTATGAGGAGAACGGGA
Source organism: Desulfobacterales bacterium (assembly GCA_020056645.1). Taxonomy (GTDB): domain Bacteria; phylum Desulfobacterota; class Desulfobacteria; order Desulfobacterales; family JAHIVH01; genus JAHIVH01. The sequence continues at coordinate 1,313 of JAGVHJ010000036.1, read as the reverse complement.
ACAAGCGGATTGATGGATTGCAGCCGGGAGATGATTTCATCGCCTGTTCTCTCCGAAAGGGAGGAATCGATCATCACCATCCTGATTTTTCCGGCATTCAGGGAAAATTTCTCATAGGCCTCGGACTGATTCTTTGCGGCGACCACTTGATAGCCCAGCTCGGTGAGAAGAGATTCACACACATCGTTCATCAATGGATCATCAATGACAAGAAGAACTCGATCCTGAGGGAAGAGATCGTCCAGCGCGCCATTCCCCTCCGGCCGCTCCTTGCCATGGTTCGCAGCCGCAAGATAGATATGGAAGACCGCGCCTCTTCCCTTTTCACTTTCAACCTTGATCATGCCGCCATGGTTTCTGACAATACCAAACACGGTCGCAAGTCCCAAGCCGTTGCCAAGACCAAACTCTTTTGTGGTGAAAAAGGGTTCGAAGATTTTTCTCTGGGTGGCAAGATCCATTCCGACGCCCGTGTCTTTTATGGAAATGTGAACAAATCGTCCGGGCTGTAAATTGAAGGGATTGACAAAAGCATCGTCCAAAAAGACATTCCGGCTTGTGATGAAGAGATCCCCACCCTCTGGCATGGCCTGCTCCGCATTCATGTATATGCTCAGAAGAATTTGCTCCATGGCCCCCCGGTGAAGATCAACAGGCCAGAGACTCTTTTCAAGATCCTGATGGACAACAATATTCTTTTTGCCTTTACCAAAAAAATAGGAGGTGTTTTCGATGATGTTGTTGATGTTGATCGGATTGACTGTTTTCACCTTTGCATTGGCGAATCCCAATAGCTGTTGTATCAGGTGCGCGCCGCGGTCGATCAACTCTTCCATTTTTTTTAACCGCTTGACGGTGATCTCGTCCGCATCCACCTTGAGCAGAATCAACGAAATATTTCCCTGCATTCCCATCAGGATGTTGTTGAAATCATGGGCCACCCCTCCGGCGAGCCGGGCGATGGCTTCAAGCCGTTGAACCTGCTCCAGTTGATCGATCAACAGGGCCCGGTCGAGCTCCTTTTGCTTCCGGTCGGTGATGTCCCGTCCAACCCCCGAGAACCCCACCGGACACCCATTCTGATCTTTTAAAAGGGAAACGGAGATCTCCAAATTTCTAGACGCCCCCTCTTTGGTGACAATCGTATAATCGGCTATTCTAAAGGAGTTGCCCGTTTTAAATACCTGATTAAAATCATTGAACATTCTGATGGAAATCTCGTTGTTCGTATAGTCGCGGTTGTTCATTCCCATCAACTCTTCCCTGGAATACCCGAAGACCTTGCAAATCTGATCGTTGAAAAAGGTAAAATG
>JAGVHJ010000438.1 GCA_020056645.1 Desulfobacterales bacterium | reverse complement strand
TCTTTTCCCGGAAGGTTTTCGCACATTGGAAGAGCAGCTTCATATCTTCCTCTGTTTCAATCATCCGGGACACTTCATGGTAGCTCAGCTGACGATTGACCCGGATGATGCTGGGAATGATTTCGAAATCGATGATTTCAAAAAAACGGTTGAGCCTGATCAGGGTGCTGATGCAGGGACGGAGTTCTCCTTGCCTGAGGCTCAGGATATCTTCGGAAAGAAGCCGTGGCAACATGGGAATGGTCAAATCCGGCATGTAGATGGAGCTTCCCCGGTTCAGTCCGCATTGATCCAGGATATCCCCTTTCCTTATATAACAATCCACATCAATGATATGGATTCCCACGATGTAATGGCCATTTTCTTTTTGAATGCTCAGCGCGTCGTCGAAGTCCTTGGTCATCTCTCCGTCGATGGTCATGACATCGAGTCCGGTGAGATCCCTCCGCCTGGAGCTCTCCTCCCCAGTTATTTCGAGGGGTGAAAGGGTTTCCGCATGGGCCTCGACCCTTTTTGAAAAATCTTTCTGGATTTCCAGACGGAGGAGATCGAGATTTTCATCCTCATGCCAGAAGCCCGCTCTGACGAGAAACCGGAAGACCTGGTCGTTCAAATCGATGTTGGCATGGGAGAGAATGGCCTTTGCCAGCTCGGCTGTTTTACTCTCTTTTTCGAACAAGTAGTAGGACTGAACAATCTCGATGATTTCTTTCATCTCATCCGGAATGACCGGACGTGTTTCCTGGAATGCGGCCTTCAGGAAATCACCGCCATCCTCAATGAGCCTCTTTCTTCTTTCTTCTTCTTGTTTCTGGGCGAGAATGAGCTCGACCTGTTCCTTCGAATGGGGGAAGAATTGCTGATTATTGAATTTAAAATAGATCCGGTTATTGAAAAAGGATCGGATAACCGCCGATTCGTGGTCTGGGGTGATGGCGTCTGAAAAGCAGTATTCGCTCATGGTTTTAAGATCGATCCACTCGTTCTCTTCATTGAGAAGCTCCCAAAGCTCTCGGATGTCGATTTTTTCCTTGAGTTGCTCTCGTTTGAAGGCGCTCTCCTTTAAGGCGTGAAGGATATGGTCCCTTCCTTTTCCCGTTTCAATCCGTGAATGGGAAGTTTGGAGGAGACGGCCCTCGGACAGAACCACTTCCCGGTTGGCTTCGGAAAGGAGGCGGACCCGTTTTTGCTTCACATCAAGCACCGCTCCGATGACGATCTTCTGCTGGTCGATAAATTCTACGATTGTTCCGGATTCCATGACAGGGGCACCATAACAACAGGCCGATTGAAAGTCAACCAAGGGTTTGCATTTTTCAGGAAGCGGTGGCTTGCCCCTTCATCACGCCATACACCATAAGCTTTGTCGCGATTTTTGCAGCCGTGTATTCGGAAACCTGTGTGCCGGGGATCTTGGCCAACTCGTTGATATCGGCGGCCACAAGAGTTCTCTGTTGTGAAACCGCCCGGATCAGACCGATCAATTGCCGGTATCTCAAACCGCCCGGCTCTGGGGTGCCGGTTCCGGGGACCTCTGAAGGATCAAGGCCGTCGAGATCAATCGTCATGTAAACCCGTTGGGGAAGGGTTTGAATCACCGCCTCGATCCAGGCGTCATCCGGTGCGTTCAATTGATGGGCCCAAAAAGGTTTTAAATTGTTTTTCCTCACATATAAAGCCTCTTCTTCGGAAAAGGAGCGGATGCCCACCTGGGTGACCGGACATCCGGCCTCTTCGATGATGCGTCTTACGACACATGCGTGATTGAAGCGGCTGCCGTTCCACTGGTCCCTTAAATCCAGATGGGCGTCCACCTGAAGGAGGCCCATGTCCGGAAAGATTTGTTTCGCGGCCATGGCAGGCCCGATGGTGATCGCGTGATCCCCGCCCAGAGAGAGGAGAAATTTCCCTGTTTTTAAAATCGTTTCCGCCTTTTTTTTCATCTCCTGGATGGCCTCTTCAGGGGTGGAGGATGGGAAAAAGAGGGGGAGGGTGTGGATACGGGCCGTATGCCAGTTGATCCATGCCTCTTCATCCATACTCTCAAGCTGTTCTGACGCCTTGAGGATATCAATCGGGCCGTGAAGACTTCCTTCACCATAGGAGGGGTTGACTTCGTAACACAAAGGCAGAATAACGATATCCGCCTCTTCCAGTTTCGATTCTTTTTTTTCCGGCCCGCCAAAGGGGATGAGATCGTTTTGCGTCATTCCATTTTTTCCTGACTATCAAGAGGGTTTGCTTCCTTTTACTTGCGCCCAACCTTAGTATCGGTTTTTCGAAAAATCAAATGGATTGTTCCTTTTTCGAAAAATCGGTTTGCAAAATGAGTCGTTTCCCCATATTATGGCTCCGCAACAATCATCCGGATGGGATTATGCCGCCTCTCAATTCAACCAAAGACATGGACACGCTCTTCTCCCTGATCATCAGCGACGATGAGAAAAATTGGCAAAAAGCCCTTTCAGGCCGGTTGTTGTTTGCGGAGATGTTCAGGAAAAAATGGCCGGAGATTGATGAGAATCTGAAACAGACCCTGCTCTCCTTCGCGGCGTTCCTCAATGTTGAGGACGGGCTCTGGGTGATCATGGAGGGATTGAAGTCCCGCCAACTTCCGGTTAGAGAGGCGGCCAAGCTCTCCCTCGAAAAAATGGCCAGGAGGGTCACCATCTCGTTTCATGCTGAAAAAGAGATGGACCATGCCATGTTTAGGCGCTCCACCCTTTTTTCCGCCACGGTGTTCGAAGAGATGAAGAAAACCGTCGTCATCGAAGAGATCAAGTTCTACTTTCATCTTCTCTTATCCATAGGCGCAAGGGGTCCCGAATATGCGTGGAAATTCTATCTGACAGAGATGATCGTTCCCCGGAATATTTTAATTGATCTCTTGAAAGGGTTCCCGGAGCCCTTAAGGCTCTCCTTCGCCTTCCAGTATTCACTCTGTCCCGTTTCGATCCGGCTAAACCATGGCCCTGCCGTCAAAACCATCCTACAGACGATAAAAGACCGGAGTCTGGTAGTCACCTTTCTATCCGCCCTATTTGATAAAAAGGTGGGGTTCGACCCCCTCTTCAGGGAGCTTTTTGAGCGTTTGAACCTTTTTGAGTCTCTTCTTAAAAAAGAACTCGCCGAGGGAGTTCCCGAGAACCGTCTGAAAGCGATTCATACGGTGGGGCTTTATCAGAACCCTGCCGCCATTTCCGCGTCGATTCCACTTCTAAACACAGGTGAAAACAAGGATATCAGAATCGCTTGCCTTCAGATGCTATCCAAAACAAGCATTTCCCTGACGCCCCAACTGACTCAACTGCTTTTCACCCTTCTTGACGAGAATGATCCGGATGTGGCGCTATGCGCCTTTTCCGTTCTGGCGAAACAGCAGGCCGACGGGCTTGAAACTGTCGCTTATCGCCTGGCGAGCCGCTTCTCCTCTTATAAAAAGTCCGTGTATGAGCCTCTTTTTGGATTGTCTCAGAAATATCTTCAAAAGGTGTTGAAAACATTTCCTTGCGACGCCGAACGTGAGGCGCGAGAAACCCTTGTCCGACTTGCTGTGATAGAGAATCCGCAACGAATGGTCCGGTTGTTCAGGCAACTTGAATCGATCGCGGAAGAAGAGATTCGGGCTGGATTGCAGGAATTGACGCGCCAGATCGAAACCGTGGAAAAAGAGGAGATGGATCGCCTCGCCGCCGAATCCCCCCCTGAGTTCATCCTTGAGAAGCAGGAGAAGAAAGGTCTTTTTGACAGGTTCGCCCTTTCCGGGCGGGACAAGAGAGTGAAGATGATTCCCCTGCTGAAGACCATGGAACACATCCACTTCACTGGGGAAACCCTCTGCGGCATGGACCTTTCCAATATGCGCTTGAGCCAGGTCTCTTTTACAGGCTCTCTGTTGTCGGATATCAATTTGTCCGATGCCAGCCTTCAAGGCGTCTCGTTTGACGGATGTTATCTGAAATCGGTTTCCCTGACCCGGGCGATGCTCAATCATGTGTCATTTAAGGAGACATGGATCGATCAACTAACCGCCGACCATGCCTGTTTCGATACCTGTTCGTTTCAGGGGGCGAAAATCCGGGGCGCCTCCTTTCAATCAGTCACGATGACCGGCGTTTCTTTCAGGGAGGCCTGGGTTCGGAAAACTCTTTTTGCCGCAGGGGATCTTTCCGGCGCCGATTTTTCCAGCGCGGACATGGCTCTGGTTCGTTTTAGCGCCGTTTTGTTGAACCATACCGATTTTTCAGGGGCCTCTTTGAGATATTGCGAATTTACAGGCGTGGATCGCTTCCGGTTAAAAGGTGTGGATGCCGCATCCCTTGGCAAGGGGGGCGCCCCCCTTCAGACCCTACCCTTTCCAGACGGCCTTTTTCCAGATGGAAAACCCAAAGGCAACTGGTTTGAAATCGTCATGATCCTGAGCGAGTTGGAAAGGAACAAGCATCGGTTTCTAAGGCAGAATCTCCGCCGGTTCGAACTGGCCATGGACTCCTTTACGGTGGCGCGGAGGGATCTGTTCGAGCTCATTCCCTTGTTGATCCATGCACCGCTTTTGCCTTCGGCCATCTCAGGGGAGGAGGCGAAGAATCAGCTTGAAAAAGCGCCTTTCGGCATCCATCGGTACTATCCAGGGGATCATGAAAAGAGCCTTTTCAACAAATATTTCCATACGGGAAACTGGTTAGAAGAGAACCCGGATGCGCCCGCCATCGAAGGGGTATATACCATGGGGAGCATCGGTTCCATCGCGCAAACCATGGATTCGGATGTCGACTACTGGGTATGTATTGATGAAAAGAGATTTTCCGATGAGGCCATCTCCGCCCTAAAAGAAAAATTGGCGGCCATTGAAAAATGGGGGTTCGTCCAGTTTGAGCAGGAGATCCATTTTTTTGTCATGGATCCTCAAAAAGTCCGGGAGGACCGTTTTGGCGGAAGCGATCAGGAGAGCTCCGGCTCGGCCCAGGGGAAGATTCTCAGGGAAGAGTTCTACAGAACCATGCTTTGGATCGCCGGAAAAATTCCCTTTTGGCATCTTTTTCCAGCCTGGATGGATGACAAATATTACCGGTTCATCTGGACGATGGCTTCGAAACTTGATGGCGACTACCTGGATCTGGGAAATGTCTCCACCATACCCAAAGGAGAATATTTTGGCGCATCCATGTGGCAACTTTTTAAAAGCCTGAAAAGCCCCTTTAAATCGGTGATGAAAATGGCCCTTCTTGAGAAGTATATCACCGAAGAAACAGAAGCGCGTCTGCTTTGTAACCAATTGAAAGAACGATGGAATTGGGATGATTCGATTCCCTTGCGTCTGGACCCTTATTTCCTTCTGTTTGAGGCGATTATCGGTTTTTATAAACGGATGGGACAAAAAGAGGCGGAGTCCCTTGTGGAAAAATGTTTTTTTCTAAAAGTGGACCCTGATCAACGGAAGGGCGCGGTGGAGCCGGTGTTCGGATTGCGAAAGAAATTGGTGGCCCGATGCGTGGCGGACTGGAAGCTTGAAAGAGAGCTGGTGTCGGATCTGAAGAATTTTTCGGCCTGGCCCTATGAAAAAATCGCCCGCCTGGGCGCCGATATCAAAGGCTATATGCTCGATACCTACAAGCGGCTTTCCGATGCCCTGAAGGGGTCGGATACACTGATGACCTCACAGGATCTGACCATCCTCGGGCGGAAAATGTTTGTAAATTTCGCTAAACATCCCCACAAGATTGAGACCCTTCCCCGGGTGATCCATGGGGGGCTTCTCTTTCAACAACTTAGACTTCAATATGAAAGGGCCGGTAACGCCAAAGCAGGATGGGAATTGTATCATCTAAAAACCGATGCCTGGGAGAAAACCCCCCAGATGGAGCTGATCCGGAAAATGAGCCGGATCGAAGAGATCGCCATCTGGCTGGTCCACAACCATCTCTATCGATCCGCGAAAACCATTCAGATCATGCCCAACCCCACACCGGTGTCGTCCCAGGACTTTGGAGATCTTCTTGCAAAAATGACTCACTTTTTCAAGACCGAAAAGCAAGAGGAGGATGACCGGGATTTATTGCAGAGGAAACCGGTTGCCAAGAAACTCTTTGTGGTGGCGAACTTCTGTCTGAACCGGAAATTGGAGAAAATCTTCGAATATGCGGTGATCTACAGAACCTCATGGGGTGAACTTTAT